>DATEZM010000341.1:0-2657 GCA_035255625.1 Rhizomicrobium sp.
TTGGGCTGTCCGGCCGGCGCAGTGATGTCGAGCTTGAGCTCTGTCCCGCCCACACGGGCAAACACGACGTCCTTGCGGCTTTCCATGCTGTTTCCCCGTCCTTGTTTGCGCCAGCTTAAGCACTGGAAGACATTCGGCCCATAACTGACAACTTGTCATTTCTGGCCGGATGTGCCATGACCGGCCAAAGCAGGGTGGAAAAAGCATGGCCGCGGAGCATTTCGACGTCGTCATCGTTGGTGCCGGGCTGAGTGGCATCGGCGCCGCCTATCACCTGCAGAGCCTGTGCCCCGGCAAGAGTTTCGCCATCCTCGAAGGCCGCGACGCCATCGGTGGCACCTGGGATCTGTTCCGCTATCCGGGCATCCGCTCGGATTCCGACATGTACACGCTCGGCTATCGCTTCAAACCGTGGGTCCAGGCCAAGGCGATCGCCGACGGCCCCTCGATCCGCACCTATGTGCGCGAGACCGCGGCCGAGAACGGCATCGACAAGCACATCCGTTTCCACCACCAGGTGAAGCGCGCCGAATGGTCGAGTGCCGATGCGCGCTGGACGGTCGAGGCCGAAATTGGGCCGGCGAAACAGCTCGCTCGCATCACCTGCAATTTCCTCTTCATGTGCAGCGGCTATTACGACTATGCGCAAGGCTACGACCCCGATTTTGCCGGGCGTGAGAGCTTCGCCGGCAAGATCGTTCACCCACAGTTCTGGCCGCACGACCTGGACTACAAGGACAAGAAGGTCGTCGTCATCGGCAGCGGTGCCACCGCCGTCACTATTGTGCCCGAGGTGGCTCGCGACGCCGCCCACGTCACCATGCTGCAGCGCTCGCCAACCTATGTCGTGTCGCGCCCGGCGGAAGACGCGATGGCGAACTGGCTGCGCGCCAAGCTGCCGTCGAAGCTCGCCTATATGATCACGCGCTGGCGCAACGTGCTTTTCGGCATGTTCTTCTTCAATCTGGCGCGCAAGAATCCGGACAAGACCAAGGAACGGCTGATCGACATGGTCCGCCAGGAGCTTGGGCCGGACTACGACGTCGCGACCCATTTCACGCCGCGTTACAATCCTTGGGATCAGCGTCTCTGTCTCGTCCCCGACAGCGATCTGTTCCGCTCCATCAAAGAAGGCAGGGCATCCGTCGTCACCGATCAGATTGATCGCTTCACGCCTAAAGGCATCCTGCTCAAATCCGGCCAGGAACTTGAGGCCGACATCATCGTCACCGCGACCGGCCTCAAGCTGCAGCTGCTTAGCGGATTGCATGTCAGCGTCGACGGCGTGGCCAGGAACATGTCGAAGACCATGTCCTACAAGGGCATGATGTACAGCGACGTCCCGAACCTCGCGTCGTCCTTCGGTTACACCAACGCGTCCTGGACGCTGAAATGCGACCTGACCTGCGAATATGTTTGCCGGCTGATCAACTACATGGATCGCAAGAGCTACCAGATCGCGACTCCGGCGCGCGATCCGCAAGTGGAGGAGATGCCATGGCTCGATTTCTCCTCAGGCTATGTCCAGCGCGCGCGCGACGTCCTGCCCAAACAGGGCGCCACCAAGCCGTGGCGGCTGTATCAGAATTACGCGTTGGACCTAGTCGCGCTGCGCTATGGCGCGGTCGACGACGGCACGATGCAGTTCGCCAAGGCGCATCCCGTCGCAGCGGCTGTGGCGGAGCGGCTGGCGGCGGAGTAGCGCGCCCGCGCCAAGGCGCAGTATGAAGGGCGCATGACCGTCCTCGTCACCGGCGCCGCCGGCTTCATCGGATACCATGTCGCCGCGGCGCTGCTCGCGCGCGGTGAAGCTGTTATCGGCATAGACAATCTCAACGCCTATTACGATGTCGGCCTTAAGCAGGCGCGGCTGGCGCGGCTGGCGCCGCACGCGAACTTCACGTTCGAGAAGACGGACATCTCCGACCGCGACGCGATCCTCGCGCTTCCCCGGCGCCATCGCGGTATCGACCGCATCGTGCATCTCGCGGCGCAGGCCGGCGTGCGCCACTCGCTGGTCGATCCCTATGTCTATGTGCAGTCCAACGTCATGGGCCAGGTCGTGATGCTGGAGTTGGCGCGGCGTCTCGAAGGGCTGAGTCATTTCATTTATGCGAGTTCGTCCTCGGTCTACGGTGCCAACACGGAGCTTCCCTTCTCGGTCGATCAGCGCGTCGACAGGCCCAATTCACTTTACGCCGCGACCAAGCGCGCCGATGAGTTGATGACCTACAGCTACGCGCATCTCTACGGCCTGCCGTCGACCGGGCTTCGCTTCTTCACGGTCTACGGCCCGTGGGGCAGGCCCGATATGTCCCCGATGCTGTTCGCGCGCGCCATCCTGGCCGGCGAGCCGGTCCGCGTCTTCAACGAAGGCGCGATGTCGCGCGACTTCACCTATATCGACGACATCGTGGACGGCGTGCTGCGCGCGCTCGATCGCCCGCCATCGGTTGCGCCGCCGCATGCACTCTACAATCTCGGCAACAACGCTTCCGAAAAGCTGCCCGACTTCATCGCCGTTCTGGAAGCAGCACTGGGTGCCAAGGCCGAGAAACGGCTCGAGCCGATGCAGCCGGGCGATGTTCCCGACACCTATGCCGATATAGAAGCCTCGCGCCGTGACCTCGGCTATGCGCCCGCCACGCCGATCTCGG
>DATEZM010000342.1:0-4988 GCA_035255625.1 Rhizomicrobium sp.
GTGATGGAGATCATCCTGCACTGCGTGGCGCCAGGCGAAGAACTCGACGCCTACGACAAGACGGAGAAAGCGATCCGCATCCACGACGCAGCCGTCGGCGTGGATCAGGCACTCAAGGCGAGACTCGATTCCGCCGGCATCAAACGCATCAGCTTCCGCGGCCTGCGCGATGCGATGCGGGGCGATCACGTTTTGACGCAACCCATATAGAGCGTGTCACGTCATGAACTATTACATCCGCTTTGCTGGCGAGGCCCCACAGATTTGGAAAATCGACGAGACGACTGCTGTGCGTCTCGGCGTTAGCAATCCTGAACAAGGGCCGGGATGCTACTTTAGAGCGGCCGAAAGCGAAACAATCTGGGATACCATTCGCCGCAGCACTCCCTGGTTTGAGCCGACTGGCGAAAACCCTTTTCACAAGATCATTCGTGGGCCGGGCGAATACTACCCACGGATATGGAGGCCGTCCGATCAACATCCCTATGATGTTCCTTCGTGGGGGCCGACCACCCGAGCCGAACGAGATTTAATCGCAATGTCACGTGGTCAATTGACCGCACTGACCGGGCAACTAGAACAGATTTGCCGAACTGTTCATCCTTGCAGTGCGACGCTAGACACATTTGGTCACGAAATTAGAAATCTTCTCATCCTGGCATCGACGGAAGTCGAGGGTCACTGGCGCGGAATACTAACTGCAAACGGATTCACGAAGGATCGTTATTCAACGCACGACTACGTATTACTTCAACGAGCGATGCGTCTCAGCGAGTACGCGGTGTCATTTGACAGTTATCCTTGGCTGCAAAGCTTCAGCCCCTTCCAAGGTTGGGGTTCAACCGGAAGGCCCACATCCGAACTAGAATGGTATGACGCTTACAATGCTGTAAAACACAATCGTGAGGCTGAGTTCCGACGCGCCCGACTCGAGCACGTTTTTGAGGCTTTGAGTGCCATTGTGATAATGGCAACTGCACAATTCGGCTTTGCGCCAGCGATTGGTTCGGAATTAAGGGGATTTTTCAGGCTCTCAAAATATCCAAAATTTCCACTGGCAGACATCTACATCTACCCTTACGACGCACAAAACGGCGAGTGGATTCCCGTCCCATACACGTTTTGACACTCGTTGACTTTCATTCACCCGTAAACAAACGCTTTTTTTTCGAGATCGATCTTCGGGAATTCGTCCTTCTCGGGCCAGTAGTCCTGGCTATGCTGCCATTCCGGCTTGTCACCGCGCCGGGGCAGAAGGTGCATCCAGCGCATCAGCTTCCGCGGCCTGCGGGATGTGATGCGCACTGCGTGATCACAACGCCGCGAACACGCTCAACCCATTGTTGGCCGACGTAGTGCGTAGCCGCCCATTAATCATAAGCGAGCCGACAACGGGACTCGCATAGCGCGCAAGTTGTGATAGCGTCTAAAGACCAGAGGGGACTATCATGAATTTGAGGATTGCCGCGGCGTTTGCCGCGTTGGGTATGGCTGTGTCCGGTTGTGCGTCCATTGTCGAAGGCACCACCCAAAACATCGCCGTGACTACCACGCCGAAGGATGGCGCGAAGTGCATGCTAACAAGCTCGGAGGGGACGTACTATGTCACCACGCCGGGCAATGCGAACGTGCACAAGACCAAGCACAATCTCGACGTTACCTGCACGCTCGACGGGTTCAAGGACAGTCACACCGTCATCGAGTCGCACTTCAATGGCGCGACTGTCGGTAATGTTCTGGCCGGCGGTATCATAGGCATCGGCGTCGACGCTGCGACGGGAGCGAACTACAACTATCCAAAAAGCGCCGAGATCGCGATGGTTCCGGTCGATGTCGCTCCGGCAGCGCCCGCTGCGGATGCGACGCCGCCAACCACGGTCGTCCCCGCTACGGCGGCCGCGCCGTCCAAGCCATCGAGCTAGACATCTGCGTGCCGCCCACTGCTTAGCCGCATCGGACGGCGGTGCGCATTTGCGTTTCGCCGGATGGTTCGCGCGAGCGAACGACAATCACCGCTTCTTTCGCCCGATACCAAGCTGTTCGCGCCACAGTTTCGCGGGCACTTCCTCGACCGCGCCTTCCGCCAGATGGCCCAGATGGAACGGCCCGTACTGCACCCGGATCAGCCGCGCCACTTTCAGGCCCAGCCGCTCCATCAACCGCTTGACCTCGCGGTTCTTGCCTTCCTTGAGCTGCACGCTTGCCCAGGAATACATCCCCTTGGAGCGTTCGAGGTCGGCGACCACCGGCCCGTATGTCACGCCGTCGATCACGATGCCGGTGGCGAGCTTGTCGAAATCGGCCTGCGTCACCTTGCCGAACAGCCGGGCGCGATAGGTGCGCGCCCAACCGCTCGCCGGCAGCTCCAGCCGCCGCGCCATGTCGCCATCATTGGTTAGCAGGAGCAGACCTTCGGAGTTGTAGTCGAGCCGCCCGACGGAAAGGACACGCGGCAGATGCTTGGGCAGCGACATGAACACCGTCGGACGGCCTTCCGGGTCCTTGTGCGTCGTCACCAGCCCTGCCGGCTTGTGATAGCGCCACAGCCGCGTCTGCTCCTTGGCGGCGAGCGGCTTGCCGTCGACGGTGACGACATTGTCCGCGGTCACGTTGCGCGCCGGCGAGGTCAGCGTCTCGCCGTCCACCGCGACGCGGCCCTCCGCGATCATCTTCTCGGCATCGCGGCGCGAGCACAGTCCGGCCCGCGCGATCGCCTTGGCGACCCGCTCGCCCTGGGCGCGCTCCTCGGCGAAGCTCTCGATCTTTTCCGCATCGGTCTTGGGCGACCATTTGGGCGTGCTAGTCTTGGCCAAACTGGATACCGGCGATGAATGACGACGCAGCCATAGCACTGGCGCTCACCGAAGCCCAAGCCGCCGCCACCCGCGGCGAAGTGCCGGTCGGCGCGGTGCTCGTTTCGGCCGATGGCGAGGTGCTGGCGAAGGACGGCAACCGTATCCTCGAACGCCACGATCCGACCGCCCATGCCGAAATGCTCGTGCTGCGCGCCGGCGCGGCCAGGCTCTGCAACGAGCGCCTGCTTGGCACGACGCTTTATGTGTCGCTCGAACCCTGCGCCATGTGCGCCGGCGCGATCAGCCTGGCGCGTGTCGCCCGCCTGGTCTTCGCCGCCGACGACCCGAAGGGCGGCGGCGTGCTCCACGGCCCGCGTTTCTTCGAGCAGCCGACCTGCCACCACCGTCCGGACGTGGCCAGAGCCGGCGACGCGCAAGCCGCCGGCGCGCTGCTGAAGGAGTTCTTCCGGGTACGGAGGAGTTAGTTCACGTCGCCGATGTCGATGTCGCTCGAATGGCCCGGCAGGCGCACGATCAACCCGTCATGGCCGACCTTCACGCCGTCCGGCCGCACATCGCTGACGCCTTTCAGGAATGCTTTGACGGCGATGAAATTCGGCAGGATCGGCAGCAGGTGCGTGTAAACCAGCAGCTTGGCATGCGCCAGGTTCGCGATCTTCGCCGCATCGACCGGTGAGGAGTGATAGCCCGGAATGTCGTGCATGATCTTGGCGGGCCGCGGCCGGCCGGCCGCCAGCATCTCGTCATGCATGATGCCGACCAGTTCCGGCGCCAGCGCCTCGTGCACCAGCACATCGGTGTTGTTCGCGGCGTGCGCAAGATCCTCGTCATAGATGGTGTCGCCGCTCACCGTCACGCTGCGGCCGTCGAAGTCGAAGCGGTAGCCATAGGCGGGGTTGGCGGGCTCGTGCTTCACGCGCACCGCGGTCACGCTCAGGCCCTGCGCGTCGAACACATGTGTCGTCGTCGCGTCGGCTGGAATGACGACGGGTACGGCGACGAGGTCGGCTGCCGCCGGCGGCAGCATCGCGGCGCCGTGATGCTTGGTGCGATAGCTTTCGTCGATGGCATAGGCCTCGTTGAATCCCGCCACCACGCGCTCGATGCCCGGTGGCCCATAGATCTTGAGCGGCGCCTTGCGGCCCGCGACCCAGGTCTGCAGCCGGATCTCCGCCAGCCCGCCGATATGGTCGGAATGCAGATGGGTGATCAGCACGCCGTCGATTTTGTCGAGCGGCACTTTCCAGAGTTGCAGATTGCGCGCCGAATCCACGCCGGCATCGACGAGATAAAGATGCGAGCCCGCAGCGATCATCGTGCTCGGTCCGGCGCGGCTGACATCGGGAAGCGGCGTTCCCGTGCCGACGAGCAACACAGACAGCTCGCCATCCGCCGCCAGCTTCGCGTCGCCGCCGGCCATTGCATGGCGCACGACTTGCCGGAACAGCCAGGTGTCGACCGTCACCAACTGCATGGCGATGGCGCCGGCCGCTACGATGACGACGATCGCGGCGACGGCGGTGACAAGCCAACGTCTCATCTCTTCTTCAATCCCTTCTGCTTCAGCCGCCAGAGCAGGACATCGAGCCGGTCCTGGCCGAAGAACGGTTCGCCTTCGAACACCATCGTCGGCACGCCCCAGTGGCCGGCCGCCTGATGCGCCTTCTGGTTTTCCTGGATGATGGCTTCGTATTTGTCGGGGTTGGACGCGACCTTCACGTCCAGCGCCGCGAGTTCCAGACCGGCGCGCGACGCGGCCTTCGCCAGATGATCGCCCTCATGCCAGCCATCGACCGTGCCCGACCAGATCGCGTGGCTCACTTCTTTCAGGAAGGCGAGGCCATGTCCGGCCTCTGCCGCCGCGCAACCGAGCCGCGTGAGGCGATGAATGTAAGGCTGGTTCGCCACACCGGCGCGCGTTTCGGGATCGACCAGAACCGGATCGGGACGTGGCCAGCGATAAGGCAGGCCGAGCATCTCGGCGATCCGCATCGTGTCGCGCATCAGATACGGCACCCACAGCGGATTGACCTGGCTGAAGAACGCGCCCGAGCGCACCGCCAGCGGATAGACCGGCCGCGCGTTCACGGCGAGGTCATACTCCTGCGCCATCTCCACGAGCCTGGGTGTCGCGAGATAGGAATAGGGACTGCGGAACGACCAGAACACGTC
>DATEZM010000343.1:0-9239 GCA_035255625.1 Rhizomicrobium sp.
ATGACGGATTCCTTCTTTAGAGCGCCGACGCGCCGGAAATGATCTCGATCAGTTCGGTCGTGATCTTCGCCTGGCGCGTGCGGTTCATCTGGATGGTGAGTGCATTGATCAGGTCGCCGGCGTTGCGCGTGGCGTTGTCCATCGCGGTCATCTGCGCGGCGAAGAAGCCGGCCTGGTTCTCCAGCAGCGCGACCAGCAGCTGCACGCCGATGTTCTGCGGCAGGAGCTGTTCGAGGATGGTGCTCTCGTCGGGTTCGTATTCGTAGAACGCAGGCTTGTGGTTCGGATCGACCGCGACGGGGATGAGCTGGAAGGCCGTCGGCGTCTGGGTCACCACCGATTTGAACCGGCTGGAGAACAGCGTGACGATGTCGGTCTCGCCGGCCGCATAGAGGTCGATGATGCGTCTGGCGATGGGACGCACCAGATTGAAATCGGGCGCCTTGAGGCCGAGTTCGTAATTCTCCACGAAGCGCGCGCCGTAGAGCCGGCGCAGCTGATCGCGCGCCTTGCGGCCGATCGTGATGATCTTGACGTCCTTGCCTTGCGCGATCAGGGCCGCGATGCGCTCCCGCGCCGCGCGCACGATGCCGGAGTTGAAACCGCCGGCGAGGCCGCGGTCCGACGTCGCCACGACGATCAGATGGCGCTGGTCGCTGCCGTTACCCGCCAGCAGCAGCGGTGCGTCAGCGCCGGAAAGCCCCGACGCGAGATTGGCGATCACCGCCGCCATGCGGCTGGCATAGGGACGTGCGCTTTCCGCTGCGTGCTGGGCGCGGCGCAGTTTCGCCGCTGCCACCATCTGCAGCGCCTTGGTGATCTTCTGCGTGGACTTCACGCTTCCGATCCGTGTGCGCATTTCCTTGACGGTGGCCATCGGGGTCTTCCGTTAGGCGACGAAGGTCTTGCCGAAGTCGGCCAGCGCGTCCTTGAGCATGCCCTCGAGTTCCGACGTCAGCGCCTTCTGCGTGCGGATGCCGTCGAGGATCTCCGGCCGGCTCGCCTTGAGCTTCGACAGAAGCGCGGTCTGGTAGGCGCCAACCTTGGCCGTCGGGATGGGATCGAGATAGCCGCGCGTGCCGGCATAGATCACGACCACCTGTTCCTCGACCGAGAACGGCTTGTACTGCGGCTGCTTCAGAAGTTCGGTCAGGCGTTCGCCGCGCGCCAGCATCTTTTGTGTCGAAGCATCGAGGTCAGAACCGAATTTCGCGAAGGCCGCCATTTCGCGATACTGCGCGAGTTCGGCCTTGATCGGGCCCGATGCGGTCTTCATCGCCTTGATCTGCGCCGATGAGCCCACGCGCGACACCGAGATGCCGACGTTCACCGCAGGACGTATGCCCTGATAGAACAGATCGGTCTCGAGGAAGATCTGGCCATCGGTGATCGAGATCACGTTGGTCGGGATGTAGGCCGCGACGTCGTTGGCCTGCGTCTCAATCACCGGAAGGGCGGTCAGCGAGCCTGCGCCATTCTCCTCGTTGAGCTTGGCGGCACGCTCGAGCAGGCGGCTGTGCAGATAGAACACGTCGCCCGGATAGGCCTCGCGGCCCGGCGGGCGGCGCAGCAAGAGCGACATCTGGCGATAGGCGACGGCCTGCTTCGACAGATCGTCATAGATGATCAGCGCGTGCATCTTGTTGTCGCGGAACCACTCGCCCATGGCGCAGCCAGAGAACGGCGCGAGGAATTGCAGTGGCGCGGAGTCCGATGCCGTGGCGGCGACCACGATGGTGTAGTCCATCGCGCCGGCATCCTCGAGCGTCTTGACGATCTGCGCCACGGTGGAGCGCTTCTGGCCGACGGCGACATAGATGCAGTAGAGCTTGGCGCTCTCATCCGTGCCGGCGTTGACGGTCTTCTGGTTGATGATGGTGTCGATCGCGATGGCGGTCTTGCCGGTCTGGCGGTCGCCGATGATGAGTTCGCGCTGGCCGCGGCCGATCGGGATGAGCGAGTCAATGGCCTTAAGACCGGTCTGCACCGGCTCGTGCACCGATTTGCGCGGAATGATGCCCGGCGCCTTCACGTCGACGCGGCGCCGTTCGGCGATCTTGGCAGCATCGAGCGCGCCCTTGCCGTCGATCGGGTTGCCGAGCGCATCGACGACGCGGCCGAGCAACGCCTTGCCGACCGGCACATCGACGATGGCGCGCGTGCGCTTGACGGTGTCGCCTTCCTTGATGGTACGGTCGTTACCGAAGATCACGACGCCGACATTGTCGTTCTCCAGGTTGAGCGCCATGCCCTTGATGCCGCCGGGAAACTCGACCATCTCGCCGGCCTGCACATTGTCGAGGCCATAGACGCGCGCGATGCCGTCGCCGACCGAAAGCACCTGGCCGACTTCGCTGACCTGCGCTTCCGCACCGAAATTGGCGATCTCGCGCTTCAGGATGGCGGAGATTTCAGCGGGCTGGATGTCCATTCTAGTTACCTCTCATGGCCGCACGCAGGCCGTTGAGCTTGCTGCGGAGCGACGTGTCGATCATGCGCGAGCCCACCTTCACGACGAGTCCGCCCAGGAGGGTGGGATCGACTTTGGTTTCGAGCAGCGGCTCGCGGCCGAGCTTGGCCTTCAGCGCCGCTTTGAGTTCAGCGATTTCGGGTTCGGCGAGCTTGCGCGCGCTGGTCACTTGCGCCTGCACTTCGCCGCGGCGCGTGGCCAGGATGCGCCGGAAGCTCGCGATGATGTCGCCGAGATAGAACAGGCGCCGCTTGGCGGCGAGCACGAGGACGAATTTGGTGCCGAGCTCACTGGCGTCGATCCGCTTGAGGATCGCGGTCATCGCCTTGGTTTGCGCTTCGGACGTGAAGGCGGGCGAGCGGATGAGCCGGGTGAGGTCGCTGCTCTGCGCCATCATCGTCGTGAGCGCGGTGAAATCTTTCTCGATTGCGGGGATGGATTTTGAGTCCTGCGCCAGCTCGAAAATGGCCGTGGCGTAGCGTCCCGCGATGCCGGTTTCGTGCTGCAGTTCCGTAGCCACGTTCGCCCTATAACCTTTGGCGCGTCTGTCGCCCGCGCCGGCCGCATAACCACTTGAATTCACAGGTGAAATTACGCCGCGCTCAGGCGAGTCCCCGTGCGCGCGAAGCAGTTAGCATGCGTGTTACGCAGGCGCAACAATCTGCCACTAGCCGTGGTGTCGCGGGTTGGCGCCGTTACCACTCCGGTATTGCGGAACCCTTCGCTAACCAGGCTTCTCAGCCCTCCCTTAAGAGGTCGCGGCGCATGCTGCTTGGGTGGGGCAGAGGCGAAACGCCATGCAGGAACGTGTACTGGGTGCCTTCAAGCAAGTCATCGGTTTTCTGGTACAGGGCGTCGACTTCGAGGCCGAAAATTGGCGCACCTTCGAGGCGGATATGCGTGAGCTGATCGCGCCGCATCTCCCTGTACTGGCGCATCGCCGTGCCAAGCTGCTGGACGGTTCGGATGGAGTGCGCTGGAGCGACGAGCTCGATACCTTCATGCGCAAGGGGTTGTGGCCCTTGCTCGGCGACGAGCGCGACTTCGCTGAACGCAACCGAACTTTCGTCACACTGATGCTGGATGTCGCGATCGCCGAGGAACAGCGCCGCCATTAGGTGGTTGCGCGCAAGCGCTTCCGTTCGTCCGCGCCCTCGATGCGAGCTGGCTGTGCTAGCAGTCTTATAGCGATTTTCGGTGCCGGCTTCGGCGCCGCAGTGTCAAACTTTGCACGCGCGGTTTCGATCCTGCCGATATTGCGGATTGCCCAATCGCCCAGGGCGCTGACCGGCACCAGCAGCGAACGGCCGAGCGCGGTCAGTTCGTAGTCCACGCGCGGCGGGATGGTCGGAAAGATCGTCCGGGTGACGAGGCCGTCGCGCTCCAGCCCGCGAAGCGTCAGCGTGAGCATGCGCTGTGAAATTCCGCCGATCTCGCGCTTAAGTTCGCTGAACCGAAGAGCGCGTGCGCCGAGCCGGCTGACGATCAGCACCGACCACTTGTCGCCGATGCGGGCCAGGACGCCGGATACCGCTTTGCAGTCGCCGGTTTCATGGATGTTACCCTGTTTCATGGACGTGCCTTCTTGTATGGCCCGTTTATGGGCATCATCTTAGCGTCAGTTACAGTTTGTAACTTGGCATCGAACAGGAACTTCTGCAAGGAGACCGATATGGCCCTCAAGCTTCACACCGTCATCGCCAGCACGCGGCCCGGCCGCCAGGGGCCGATGATCGGCGAGTGGTTCCATGAGGCAGCGGTAAAGCACGGCAATTTCGACGCCGAACTGATCGATCTCGCCGCCTTCGATCTGCCGCTCTACGACGAACCCCAGCATCCGATGCGCCGGCAATACGAGAACGATCACACCAAGCGGTGGTCGGCCAGCGTGAACGCCGCCGACGCCTTCGTCTTCGTACTCCCCGAATACAACTACATGCCGCCGCCGTCCTTCGGTAACGCGCTCGACTACGTTTTCTGGGAATGGCAGTACAAGCCGGTCGCTTTCGTCAGCTATGGCGGCGTGTCTGGCGGCTTGCGCGCGGCGCAGATCGCCCGCTCGCACGCATCGACGCTAAAGATGATGCCAATTCCCGAAGGCGTCGCGCTGCCGAGCTTTTTCGCGCAGCTCAAGGACGGTAAATTCGTCGGCAATGAGCTGAACCTGCAGGGCGTCGCTGCGACGCTGAACGAATTGCACAAATGGTCAGAAGCGCTCGCGCCGCTGCGCGAGCAAGTGCGCAATCCGAAATAGACGGATCAGTTCACGCTGTTGAACACGCGCGAGAGACGGAATTCGCCCAGCCACGACCAGATCGCGTGCGCGTTGAGAAAGTCGTAGGAGCCCACCACGAACTCGGCGCGGCCGACCAGGTTCGCGACCGGCACATAACCGACGCCATGCTCGGCTTCCGACCAGCGGCTGTCCTGCGAATTGTCGCGGTTGTCGCCCATCATGAACATATGGCCGGGGGGGACGACGTACACATCGGTATTGTCCTTCCAGCCCGTCCATGTCCATTTGAAGATCGGATGCTGGACACCGTCGGGAAGTGTCTCGACATAACGAGGCACTTCGCTGATCGTCCCGTTCTCGTCTTCGACTTGGCCCTGTCCGTCCGGCCTGAGCGCAAGCTCTCTGCCGTTGATCCAGAGGCGGCCCTCGACCATCTGGATGCGGTCGCCGGGAAGGCCGATGACGCGCTTGATATAAGTTTGGCTCGGGTCTCGTGGCAGGCGAAACACGACGACGTCGCCTTGCTTGGGCATCTTTTCGAGCAGCCGGCCACTGGAAGCGGGGCCAAGGCCGAATGGCACGGACCAGCGGCTGTAACCATATGGATATTTGGCGGCGACGAACGCATCGCCGATGGCGAGCGTCGGCTGCATCGAGCCGGTCGGCACATAGAAGGGCTGCGCGATCGCCGTGGTCGATGCGAAGGTGATCAGGATGATGGCAATCGGCTCGAGCACCGCACGCGTCACGCCCTTGCCGTCCTCGACATCGAGGATGCGTTTCACAATTTGCCAGGCCCTATCCCAGAATTCCATCGATCCACCCGCGCAGAACACCCCGAGAAATTCGATATCGCAGGGCGCGATTTCAAGGCCAGTCTACCCGCCACAAGCTTACCTTGACGGAAATACCTTAGCCTGCCAAAGGCTTGCCATGGCGAAAAAACTGACACAACTGGGCCGTTCGGTACCCATTCCGGCTTCACCGGCAGAAGCCATACTTGAGGCGGTTCCCAACCCGCAGCCGGGTGAACACTATCTCGTGCGTTTCACGGCGCCGGAATTCACCACGCTTTGCCCGGTAACTGGCCAGCCGGATTTTGCCCATTTCGTCATCGACTATGTGCCGGGCCGCAGCATCGTCGAGTCGAAATCGCTGAAACTGTTCCTGTCCAGCTTCCGTAATCACGCGGCATTCCACGAGGATTGCACGTTGACGGTCGGCAAGCGCGTGGTGGCGGCCATCAAGCCGCACTTTCTGCGGATCGCCGGGTATTGGTATCCGCGCGGCGGCATTCCGATCGATGTGTTCTGGCAAGTCGGCAAGTTGCCCGCCGGCGTGTGGCTGCCCGATCCTGGCGTCTCGCCCTATCGCGGCCGCGGCTGATGGTCGTCGAGGTCGTGCGCGTGCCGGAGAGCGAGAAGCCTCTGCTATGGCTGCGGCTGCAAGACTACATCCGCGAGCTGATGCCCTATGACGGCGGCGAGATCCCCGCGAGCGGCGTGTTTGAATACGAATATTTCGACGATTATTGGCGCGAGCCGGACCGTCGTTGGCCGTTCTGGGGCGTTGTGGACGGTCAGCGTGCCGCGTTTGCACTGGTGCATCGCAAGCCGGAGCGTTTCGAGATGGCAGAGTTTTACAGCTTTCCGGAATTCCGCCGGACCGGCGCCGCGCGGCAATTCGCGCGCGCCGTGATCGCGCGGTTCCCGGGGTCCTGGGAGCTGACCGAATATCGCGCACACGCGGCGTCGGTCGCGTTCTGGCACGCCGTGATTGCCCACTATGCGTTCGAGGAAAGCGCCTATGTCGGCGAGCAGTCAGCCAAGGAACGGCTGCGCCAGACTTTTGTGGTGCGCTAGATCCGCTTCAGTAGTTCGGTCTTCTTCGCGTCGAACTCGTCCTGGGTGAGATGGCCCTGGTCACGTAGTTCGGCGAGGCGGCGGATTTGATCAGCGATGTCAGCGGCATCGGCCGCGGTCGTGGTTTGCGGCGGTGGCGAGAAGATCGGCGCGGCAGGCTGCACGACCGGCGCGCCACCGGTGACCGAAGGCGAGGCGCGCATCTTGGCGTCGATGACGGCAAGTGCCTCAGCCGGCCAGCGGTTGAACACGCTCCAGAATAAGTAGCCTTCGGCAGCTATAACCAGAAGGAACCATAACCCGTTGAGGCCGCCGAAGAAGAAACTCCCGAACAGCAGTGCCGCCAGACCAATGCCGAGCGCATAGACCACGAACTGCGTTGCCGGCTCGATCGCGAGCGTGACGGTCGAAGCACCTTCCGGCGCGACCGCGATCACGGCGCGGCCAGGCATGGTCACGTCGATGGAGCCCGTGTCGCTGTCCTTGCGGGTCAGCGCGAAGGCGAGGCCGCTCGGCGGCGTCTGCGCGCCCAGAACGGCGCCGGCTGCTTGCACGGCGCCGCGCACGAATTCGAACGCATCCGTTTGCGCCATCGCCACATTATACACGGCCGTCGCCGGCATCGCTGTTCTCCGATTCCGGATGCCATCCTGTCAGAGAAACGCGCAGCGACGCTAGTGCGCCGCCATCGCCGCGACAGGGGCGTGGCGATGGCAGGCGACGATATGGTCGTTCACCATCCCCACCGCTTGGGCGAAAGCATAGACGATGACGGGCCCAACGAAGTTGAAGCCGCGCGCCTTCAGTTCCTTCGACAGGCCTTGGCTCATCTTCGTCTCGGCCGGCACCCGGTTGAGCGTCTTGAAGGCGTTCTGCTTCGGCTTGCCGTCGACATGCCTCCAGATGAATTCAGTGAATCCGCCCGGCTCTTTTTCTTCAATGTCGAGCCAGAGCCGCGCGCCCCGGATCGCGGCGGCGATCTTGGCCTCAGAACGGATGATGCCTTCGTTCTTGAGCAGCCGCTTCACGTCACGCTTGCCGAAGCGCGCGATCTTCGCCGGATCGAAACCGTCGAACGCGATCCGAAAATTTTCGCGCTTCTTCAGGATCGTGATCCATGACAGTCCGGCCTGGAAACCGTCCAGGACAAGCTTCTCGTAGAGCGCGCGCGGATCGTATTCCGGCACGCCCCACTCCTCGTCGTGATAGTCGCGGTAGATCTGTTCCTTGACCGACCAGCCGCAACGGACGGGTTCGCTCAACGACGGCGTGCCTTACGCTTAGCCTTCTTCTTGACGGCCTTCTTGGCGACCTTCTTCTTCGCTGCCTTGAGGGCCGGCTTGCGGGCCGCGGCCTTGGCCGGCATCGCAGGTCTGGGATGCAGCGTCGCCTCGATCTTGTTGCCGTCGAGATCGAACACGAAGGCGCCGTAATAGTCCGGCCCGTAGTCGGGGCGCGGTCCGGGCTCGCCATTGTTGCTGGCACCCATCGCAAGCGCCACCTCGTGGAATTTCGCGACCTGCGCCTTCGAGCGGGCCGAGAAACCCATATGCACGCCGTTTCCGATGCTCATCGGACCGCCATTGTGCGGTGCGCCGATCCAGAATTCCGGATGGTCTTCGCCGTAGCCGATGGCGTGTGGCGAATAGTCGGCGACGCGCTGGAAGCCCAGCGTGGCGAGCACCGCGTCGTAGAACCTGGCGGCGCGCGCAAAATCGGAGACGCCGACCGAGACATGGTGAAGCATGAGCGATCCTCTGCGTTGGAATGGTCGGCGAACAACAGGACTTCAAAGACGATGCGTCAAGCGAAAAGCCACGCCGGTTCGACCAATTCGATGGGGTTGCTGCCAATTGTGACAGTAGCACCCGTGCGGCGCGCTTCTTCTAGGCGGTCAAGACGGATCAGGGCGAAGCAGTCGGAGACGACTTCGCCGATCTCCTTGCCGGCGGCCGACACCGACGTGCCCGGCATTTCGGAGTCAGTCTTGACCGGCAAGAGCCGCTTGCGGGCCGTGCCGCGGTGCTTCATGCGGGCCGTCAGCTCCTGGCCGACATAGCAACCCTTCTTGAAATCGACGGCGTTCAGCTCATCGAGACCCGCGTCGAGCGCGAAAATCTTGTCCGAGCCAAAATCCGCCCCCTCCGGCACGCCGAGCGAAAGGCGGTGCGTGCGGTAAGCCGCCGCCGGTAGAACATCGTTTCGCATCTCACCCTTGGCGACGATCGCGCGACGACCAAGGGCGTCAAGTCGTGGATCGGGATATTCGATCGCATATTTTGCGTGACCACCGCCCCACTCGGCCAAGACGGCAAGCTGGTCGCGCGGCTCCAAGACGACCTTGGCGCGCAGCTTGTAGAGCGTCAGGCGCTTCAGCAGGGCAGCGCGCGCCGGCGCGGGACAGTCGATCAGGATGGCGCCATCGCCCTCCACCAAGAAGAAGTCGAACAGGATCTTGCCCCGCGGCGTCAGCAGCGCGGCATAGATGCCCGTGCCCGGCGCCAGCCGCTCGATGTCGTTGGTGATCAGCCCTTGCAGAAAGCCGCGCGCCTCCGGCCCGGCGACGGCGATGACGGCACGGTCCTCAAGATGGGCGATCGGCATGCCCAACAAGTAATGCGTGACGGTTGCCAAGAGAAGGGGTACCCATCCAGCGATGTCCGAAACCTTC
>DATEZM010000344.1:0-11217 GCA_035255625.1 Rhizomicrobium sp.
AGCATCGCCGGCACCGACACGACGAAGCGATCCGACGGGTGCTGCATCGGCGCCGCGGGCGGCAGCGGCCCGGCAGTGTTCGGAGGCGGCGTCTCCGCTGTCACGACTTCGCCGCGCACCTCCAGCCCTAGCGACAGGATCAGCTGGCCGGCGCGAACCTCCGGCGCAGCGACGCGCACGCGCGCGGGATGCAGCACGAGCCAGGTCACCGGCTTCTTGCCGACACGGATCGGCACCGCCAATTTCTGCCAAGCCTTCTCGACCTCGGGCTCAAGACGCAGGTTCGCCAATTGCTTGTCCGCGAGCCGCCACAGCGGGCGCGACAACAGTTCCTGATTGTCGTTGAGCACGTCGGCAAGATTGGTGACGATCGGCCCGATCCGCAGATGGCTGTTCTCGACATGCACCGTGCCTTGGGTCGACGAACGCAGTCGCCAGTCAGGTGCGATGCCGATCCGCGTCGTGGCATTCGCCTCGCCGCGGCCATTCGCGCTGGCCCGCAGCATCGACAGGAATCCTGGCGCCGCCATTTGCGCTTCGAGTTCGAAGGGAAGATGCAAGCTGAGCGCGCCATTCACCCCCACGACTTCGATCGGTCCGGTGCGAACGGCGCGCAGGTCGAGTTTGCAATTGCCGATGCCGCACTTCACGGGCCGGCCGCTGACATTGGCGATACCCCGTTCGGTCTTTGCATTCAGGATCGAGGCGATCTCCGTGAGCGGAATCGTGAGCGTGGCGGAAACGGTGGAGACCGGCGCCGCCGGCGTCAAACGCGCCGGGGTGCGGTTCGGTGCCGGCGCGTTAAAATTGCTGCAGGCCGAAAGCGCCAGTAGCAAGCCGGCGGTCACGACCCTATGGTTCAGCCAACGCACCCTTTGCAAGCTCCGGATTTTGTTCGGCAGTTGCATATTCAACAGCTTGTCACGGGCCGCAACAGCGGGCCATGCATGTGACGCAAGCTTAAGGTTGCCGGAGTTTTGAAAGACCAACTGGTTGGCCGGCACTCGCGGGCCATGACACCGGAATGTTGATGCCTGGTTGAATGCTAATGCGTCCAGGGTATCTTCCGGTCGACGCGGAAATTGTCGGAATAGGACTTCGCCTTGGGCACCGGCTTGTGCGGCTCGAACACCTGATAGGGGATGCCGTTGCGTGTCGCATAGGCGACCGCCTCCGCGCTCGTGTCGAATTCGAGCTGCACCTGCTGGCGCATGTCCGACGAACTCGTCCAACCCATCAGCGGGTCGGGCGCCTTGGCGCGCTCCGGCTCGTATTCGAGCAGCCACTGCTTGGTGCGGGCGTTGCCGGACTGCATGGCGTTGCGGGCAGGCCGATAGATGCGCGCGCGCATTCATTCCTCTCCTTAAACATCCGCCCTCGCGCGTCGCGCTCGGTGCGGTCCTCCGTTTTCGTAAGCTCGCTGCGCTCGCCAACGAAAACGGGGATGGTCGGGGCGGCGGGATTCGAACTCGCGACCCTTAGCTCCCAAAGCTAATGCTCTACCAGGCTGAGCTACGCCCCGATCCGTGCGGGCGTGGATAGCGCAGGCGGCGGGTTGCGGCAAGCCGCGCGGCCTACTCCACGTCGTGGAAGATCCCCGCCCGCACCTTGTCGCCAGGCTTGATGCCAAGGTCGCGGGCGCGCCCGCCATTGATTTCCAGCACCGCGCGCACCGGTTCGGCCGATGGGATCGTCTCGGTGGAGAACGGCACGGCATTGGGCTCGACGGATGAGACCGTGCCGTCGGCCTTGATGAAAACCATGTCGAGCGGCAGTGGTGTGTTCTTCATCCAGAAGGAGACCCACGCCTCCTGGTGGAAATCGAACAGCATGCCGCTGTTGGGAGCAAGGTCGCGCCGGTACATCAGGCCACGCTCCTGGCTGGCTGCATCGGCGGCGATCTCGACTTTGAACGACTTCGGTCCGCTCGCCGTGTCGATGCGGATGGTCTCGACCGGCAGAGGACCCGCCTGGCGCTCCGCGAAGGCAGCACAGGATGCAAGCAGCAGCGGCGCGATCAGGCCTAATATCGCAAGGCGCATTTCCCGAGCTCCCCCGAGCTTCTATTTTGCGAAAGTCTGCCGCATCGCGCGCTGAAGCGCAAAGATGCCGAATTGCGGCACCCAGTGAGAAACCGACCGATAGTCCCCCCGCCACCAGGACGGATGGAATAGCCCGGTTTCGATGTGGTCGAGGGCCAGCGCCAGCAGCCCGTCATCGCCGGTCGCTTCGGCCAGCGCGAGAAGCGCCCAGCCGCGGCTGAAATTGAGCGCATAGTGATGTGCCTTGCGGGGACTGAGGATCGGCTTGAGCGCCAGGAGCCGTGGCCCTACCTTGGCCATCAGCGCCTTTGGCTCGATCGCGCCGGCGCGAACAATCAGCTCGCAGAACATCGGCGTCACCGCCATGAAATCGGGCCAGCTTTCTTCCTCGCTGTCGGTCGGCAGCCGGTCGAGGAAAGTGGCGAGGTCGTGGGCCGCGTCGCGCACGATCTCGGTGATGTCCGAGCGGTTCTCGGTGGCGGCATAATCCAGCAGGTTGATGAGTGCCCAGCAGGGGTTGGCGTACTCGCGTGCGAATGGATCGGCGAGGCGGACGCGATATTGGGCCGTCAACGAGGCCGCTACGTCGCGCGCGATGAAGCTCAGCCGCGTCGAGCCGGTGACGAGCCGATCCTCCAGCGCGAGCCGCAAAAACCAGGCGCGGCCATAGGGCATCTCGAATTGGGGACGCGCCGCGAGGTCAGCAGCTTCGGCCGCGAGCTTGGCCGGCATCAGGATGCCGTCGACGATCGGATCGTATTGCGCGTCGCCGGTCAGGCCTTTCACCGCAAGGAGGGCCCATACCGCATGGCAGGCCGAATGCCAGTCTATGCAGCCGTGGAAGGCAGGATGGATCGTGTCATGGCGTTGCACATGCCGCGCCGGCACCTGCGCCAGCATTGCGATCCAATGCGGCGCTTCGGACTGAAAGGCGCGCAGACGCGCCGCAACATCGGACATGCGAACCTTGCCGGTGAACCTGCCAGCTCAAGGATCGATGAGTATCACCTCCGCCGCAAGCTCGCCCTTCGGGCCCGCGCCGGTGCGTACATGGACGCGCTGTCCCTGGTGCAGCTCCCGGATGTTGGAGCGGCGCAGGGTCTCCATATGGACGAAGACATCCGGCGTGTCCGGGCCGCGCGACACGAAACCGTAGCCCTTGCCGCGGTTGAACCATTTCACGGTCGCCTCGAACGGTTCGCCCATAGGTTCCGCCGTATGGCGGTCGGGCTTGAGCTGGGTCTGGGGCACGATCTGGGCGGTGGAATTGTCGAGCGAAATCAGCCGGCGCGCCTGCAGGCCCCGTGGTCCCTGCACGGCCTCGCAGACCACACGCGCTCCCTCATAGGCTGCTTTGAACCCCGATTGCCGCACGCATGTCTGGTGCAGCAGGATGTCAGCGTCCAGGCCGTTGGACGGACGAATGAAGCCATAGCCTTTGTTGAGATCGAACCATTTGACTTGCCCCATCACTTCGAGGCACGCGCCCTCCTGCGAAGGCGTTGACGCAACTACCATTTATCGCCCCATGCCAAATCACGTAAATCGCGCTAGAGAAGCCTCCCGCACGGGTTGAATCTGTCATCTGGTCAGGTGCGCCGCATCCCCCCTATTTGGGGGATGCAACAGGAGCGACAAGCATGGAATTCACCGGGCGCTACACCATTGCCGCACCCGCCCAGCGTGTATGGGATGGCCTCAATGACCCGGCGGTCCTGAAGGCCTGTATCCCGGGCTGCGAGCAGATCGAGAAGACCTCTCCAACCGACTTCGTGGCGACCGCCAAGCTCAAGATCGGGCCGGTCAGCGCCACCTTCAAAGGTAAGGTCGCGCTCTCGAATCTCGACCCGCCGCATCGCTGCCGCCTATCCGGCGAGGGCCAAGGTGGCGTTGCAGGATTTGCCAAGGGCGGCGCCGAAGTCGTGCTGACGCCGGAGGGCGATACAACCGTCTTAACCTACACCGCGACCGCGTCAGTCGGCGGCAAGCTGGCGCAGATCGGCCAGCGCCTGATTGACGGGGCTGCAAAGCAGATCGCCGACGACTTCTTCAAGCGCTTTGCTGCCGAGATGGCGCCCGAGCCGGTGCTTTCGCCCGACCCGACGACGATCGAAGCCGAGGAAGCGGAGGCGCCCGGCATCGACATGGCGCTGGGAGCGGGCGTCCCGACGCCGTCTGGAGCGCGGGTCGGTTTGTCTCCGCTCGTCTGGGCCGGCGGCCTTATCGTCGTGGTCGCAATTTTGCTGCTGGTTTTCGGGCTGGCGACTTAGTCGCGGCAGCCTTCTTTTCCGCCGGCTTGCGAAACAGCGAGTCCAGATCGGGCAGTGCATCCTTTTGCGCGCTGCGCCGTTCGCTCAGCAATTCGCCGCCGATCGCCCAGCTGTCGCGATCGTGCTCCTGGATCAGGACCTGCGTCGCAGCCGGCTCGATCTCGAGGATGTCCGAGACCGCGGCTGTGATGGCCTCGGCCAGGCGGCGGCGCTTCTCCAGCGGCCGGCCGGCGGCAATATGGACGTGTATAAAGGGCATGGTCGCTCCCGATCTCGCGCCACTATAGCAGCGCTTGACGCCGCGCGCCGCACGTCTGAGACTCCCACCCATCGCCATCCGGACAAGGAAGCCCCATGACCACTGTCTCCATGACGGTGAACGGAAAACCGGTCTCTGCCGAGACCGAGGACCGCACCCTGCTCGTCTATTTCCTGCGCGAGCAATTGCGGCTAACCGGCACCCATATCGGCTGCGACACCAGCCAGTGCGGCGCCTGCGTCGTGCATGTCGACGGCAAGGCGGTGAAGTCCTGTTCCGTGTTCGCGGTCCAGACGCAAGGCGCACAGATCACCACGATCGAAGGCCTCGCCAGGGACGGCAAGCTGCATCCGGTCCAGGAAGCGTTTCGCGACAATCACGGTCTGCAATGCGGCTTCTGCACACCGGGCATGATCATGACCGCGGTCGACATGATCCGCCGCAAAGGCGTGATGGATCGCGCCACGATCCGCCATGAGCTCGAGGGTAACATCTGCCGCTGCACCGGCTATCACAACATCGTCTCGGCAATCGAAGACGCCGCCAAGCGGATGACCGCCGGGGAGAAGGCGGCGTGATCACCTACCCCTTCAACTACAAGCGCGCGAGCTCGGTCGACGAAGCGGTAGCGCTGCTCGGCGCCGCGCCCGACGGCAAATTGCTCGCCGGCGGCCAGACGTTGATCGCGGCGATGAAGATGCGCCTCGCCAATCCCTCCGACCTGATCGACATCTCCGGCATCAGGGATCTGAGTTATATCCGCGCCGGCAGCAACGCGATTGCCATCGGCGCAGCCACGACGCATTACGAAGTGGCGACATCGAAGGATGTCGTCAAGGCGATCCCCGCACTTGCTCATGTCGCAAGCGTAATCGGCGATCCAGCGGTTCGCTACAAGGGAACGCTCGGGGGCTCGGTCGCCAACAACGATCCGGCGGCAGACTATCCGGCAGCGGTCCTGGGCCTCGGAGCCACGATCAAGACCAACCGGCGCAGCATCGCGGCCGATGATTTCTTCCAGGGAATGTTCACGACTGCGCTGGAGACCGGCGAGATCGTCACCGAAATCTCGTTCCCTGTGCCCCAGAAAGCGGCTTACAAGAAATTCGCCAACCCCGCCTCGCGCTACGCTATGGCCGGCGTGTTCGTCGCAAAATTTCCAAGCGGTATCCGCGTCGCGGTCACGGGAGCGGGACCCTGCGTCTTCCGTGTGCCCGAAATGGAAGCGGCATTGGCGAAGAGTTTTGCGCCTGACGCGATCGCGGGCATTGCGGTGGATGCAAGTGGCCTCAACTCCGACATCCATGGCTCCGCCGAATACCGCGCCAATCTCGTCGCCGTGATGGCCAAGCGCGCGGTGGCGGAAGTCGCCTAGGATTTCTCCATGACCGATGCCGCGCTGACCGAGCCGCTCGATGCCGCCGCGACCTGGCTCGACGAAGGGCGCACGGTAGCGCTCGCCACGGTGGTCAAGACCTGGGGCTCGGCGCCGCGCCAGGCCGGCAGCCAGATCGCGGTGCGCGACGACGGTGCTTTCGTCGGTTCCGTCTCGGGCGGCTGCATCGAGGGCGCGGTGATCGAGGAGTCGCTCCAGGCGATGGTCGACGGGAAGGTCCGCAATCTCGAATTCGGCGTCACCGACGAGACGGCATGGTCGGTCGGACTCGCCTGTGGCGGCCGCATCGAGATCTTTGTCGAGCCCGTTCGGTGAATCGCGAAACCCTGCGCGCGCTGAACGCGGCCCGGCGCACCGGGCGCGCTGTCGTTCGCGCGACCGATCTCGGCTCCGGCGAGGAAAGACTGATCGATCCCGCTGCGGATACGTCGCTGCTCGGCTTGGCGGCAGCCGGCGCGGCGCGCGCCGACACATCCGGACCCGCACAGATCGAGGGGCGGAGCTGGTTTCTTTCGGTGCACAATCCCCCACTCGATCTGGTGATCGTGGGCGCCGTGCATATCGCGCAGCCCTTGATCGCCATGGCGAAGGAAGCCGGCTATGGCGTTCGCGTGATCGATCCGCGCACCGCCTTCGCGACAGCCGCGCGTTTTCCCGGCGTCGCGCTGACGCACGATTGGCCCGACGAAGCGCTCGTCAAGGTGCCTCTGGGCTCGCGCAGCGCCATCGTTTTTCTGAGCCACGATCCGAAGATCGACGATCCCGGCCTGATCGCGGCGTTGAAATCGGACTGCTTCTACATCGGCACGCTGGGCTCGAAGAAGACACAGGCCGCGCGCGCCGCGCGGATGCACGTCGCCGGTTTCGGCGACACCGATCTCGCCCGCATCCACGGCCCGGTCGGCCTCGACATCGGCGCGCGGTCACCGGCCGAGATCGCCGTGTCGATCCTTGCCGAGATGACGCTGGTGCTCAGGGGCAGAAAGGCCAAGAGCTGAGCTATTGTGGCCGGGTCGGCCATAGCGATTGCTGTTTCGGGAGCCCTATTCGTCTGCGCTGGGCGGAGGCCCTCGGTCGTCGCCGCGGTGGCCCCTGCCCCAGTCGCCGCGACCGCGGAAATGCGGTTTCATCTCGTCGGCGGTGATCACGCCGTCATGGTTGCGATCAAGACGGTCGAACATCTTGAGCGGCGGAGCGGCGAATTCCGCCATCGTCAGCCTTCCATTGCCGTCGGTGTCGAGACGCTTGAACATCTTGTCCTCCATCGCGCGATAGCGCACCGACATATCGGCGGTGAACTGCGCCAGCGTCATCGCGGACTGTCCGCCCGTTGCGCTCTGGAAGTGCTTCGCCATGTCGGCATCGAACTCGGCGCGTGTCACCTTGCCGTCGCGGCTCGCATCGCTGTCGTTGCAGAACGCCGCGCGGCCGAACCCGCCACGTCCGCCGAAACCGCGATGCCCGGGCTGGCCGGCGCCCGCCCCACGACCGTGCCAGTCACGGCGATCGTTCTGCGGCGGAGGGTTACCGGACGCGGGCTTGTAGTCCGCGTGCAGCACCGGACTGCACGACACGGTGCCGGTGCCGTCATGATCCATCATCTGGAAATGCGCCCGCTGTGGCGCCTCGAATTCTTCCAGGCTCAGCCTCCCATCGCCGTTCCAGTCGAGGCGGTGGAACATATCGGCCGCGTGTTTCTCGACGTCGCCCTGGTGGATGGCGATGAACTGGTCCTCCGTCATTTCCTTGGCGCCATGGGTGGCGGCGGCGAAGCGCGTGCCGATCGCATTGTTGAATTCGGCGCGGGTGACCTTGCCGTCCTTGTTGGCGTCGAATTCCTCCAGAAGACGATCGGCGAGACGGCCGCGGTGAACGAGGCCCTGCATCGGACCGTCGGGCGGGGTGGGTCCATCCATATGCGCGAAGGCGAGCGTCGATCCGCCGATAATGACGCCCGCGCCCAGAAGCAGAGCAATCTTGATGTTGCGGTTCATGGGGTGACTCCAAATGAGGTATGGCGATGAAATGCTGTCGGTCGCTTGAAATTGTGCCGGAACAAAACGTGATCGTCGCAAAGTATCGCCTGCCATGACGCCCGCAAACATTTGCCACGGGCCGGTTTGCAGCGCCCCGGTCGAAGGACCAAATTAGCCACCATGATCAAGGAAGAGACCAAACCGCACATCCTCGTGGTGGAGGATGCCCGCGACATCCGCGAACCCTTGGCTCGCTATCTGCGCGACCAGGGCTACCGTGCCACGACCGCCGCGGACGCGATTGCGGCGCGCAAGGTGATGAAGGGTTCGGCGATTGACCTCGTCGTGCTCGATATCATGATGCCGGGCGAGGACGGCCTGTCGCTCTGCCGCTCGATCCGCGAAACCTCTCAGATCCCGGTCATTCTGCTCACCGCGCGCGGCGAGGAAGTCGACCGCATCATAGGGCTCGAGATGGGCGCCGACGACTACATCCCAAAGCCGTTTTCGCCGCGCGAGCTGATTGCACGTGTCGCCGCTGTGCTTCGCCGCACCCAGGCGTTGCCGCCCCGGCAGAAGCCGCCCGCGGCCGAACACATCCGCTTCGGCGACTGGACACTTGACACCGGGCAGCGCGAACTGATCGGTACAGACGGCGTGGCACTGCCGCTCTCCAGCGGCGAGTTCCGGCTGCTCACCGCGTTGCTGGAGCGGCCCAAGATCGCGCTGACCCGCAACCAGCTTCTCGATCTGACCAAGGGCCGCGACGCCGATCTGTTCGACCGTTCGATCGATAACCATGTCAGCCGGCTTCGCAAGAAGATCGAGCCGGATCCAAAAAATCCGCGCTATATTAAAACGGTGTGGGGTGGCGGATACATTTTCGCCCTGGAGCCGGAAGTGCAATGAAGCTGTGGCCGCGTACGCTTGGCGTCCAGCTGATCGTCGTCACCGCGGCAGCGGTGGTGATTTCAAACCTCGCGGTCGCCGCCTGGTTCCAGCTCGGCAACGAGCGGTTGACCGAGAGCGACCAGAACGAGCGCATCCTCGATCGCGCTGCGTCGATGTCGACCCTGCTTGCGGTCGTACCCGCCAAGTCGCGCGACGTCGCGGTCGGCGCGATGAGTTCGGGAATCTGGCACTACGCCCTGCTGCACGGCAAGGCGGTGCAACAGCCGATGAATGACACGGAAGCCAAGCTCGCGGCAAGGCTGCGTGATCTTTTGCCCGGCGACAAGGCGGCTTTGCCGGTGAACGTGAAGCTGATCGTCGCCCTACCGCCCAATGACGGCCGTCTGAGGCAGCAGCGGCACGGGCTTTCCGACGCGGTGCAGATGACGGTGCCGGTGGTTCGCGGCACGCAACTCCAGGCAACGTTCTTCCGCCCACCCGCGGCGCCCTGGCCGACCGAGATTCTGATCGCCGCCTGCATGGCGATTTTCGTGGCCTCTGTCTCGGCGGCCTATATTTCACGCCGGGTCGCTTATCCGCTGACGGCGCTGGCGGCGGCGGCGTCCGTCGCGGCTGGCGGCGGCAAGGCACCGCGCGTGCCGGAAGAAGGTCCTGACGACGTGCGCAACGCCGCGATTGCGTTCAACACGATGACCGACCGCGTCACCCGTACGATGGAGAGCCAGCGACAATTGCTCTCTGCCGTTGGCCACGACCTGCGCACCCCGATCACCGCGATGCGCATCAATCTCGAGTTCATCGAAGACGAAGAGCTGCGCGAGCGGCTTGAGACCAATCTGGCGGAGCTCCAGGCGCTCACTGAGTCCGTATTGTCGGCAGCGCGCGGTGCTGGCGGCGAGTCCAAACGCAACATCGATCTCTCCGCTCTGGTAGAAAGCCTATGTGCCGACCTCGACGATCTGGGCGAGCCGGTGACCTGGCACAATCACGGGCCAGCGCCGCTTGCCTGCCGGCCGGACGAGATCCGCCGGGCGGTGCGCAATCTGGTCGAGAACGCCGTGGCCTATGGCAACCGCGCCGAGGTGCATCTCAGCGAATCGCCCAGCAATTACGAAATCCTCGTCGAGGATGAAGGGCCGGGCATTCCCGAAGCCGATCGCGGCCGCGTGTTCGAGCCTTTCGTGCGATTGGAGAGTTCGCGCAATTCGGACACCGGCGGCACCGGGCTCGGCCTCACGCTGGTGAAGGCGATCGCTCAGGGCCATGGCGGCGGAGTCACGCTGGAGAACCTGCCTGAGGGCGGCTTGCGGGCACGATTGACGCTGCCACGCGAGTCGGTTGCTGCGAGTTTCCTACCTTCCCACTGAGGGAGGGTCTAAGCTTGCCACATGCAGTTCGCATTCATCCCGGTCGCCGAGGCTGAAGGTGCAATCCTCGCGCATGGCGTGCGTGCAGGCGGCAAACGGCTGCGCAAGGGGCGCGTGCTCTCGGCGGCCGATATCGCAGACATCGTGCGCGCCGGCATCCCAACCGTCGCCGTAGCGCGGCCTGATGAAGGCGACGTCGGCGAAGACGCCGCGGCGGCACGGATCGGAGCCCTGGCTGGCGGCGGTGCACTACGCGTCGGAGCGGCCTTCACCGGCCGGGTGAATCTCTATGCCGAGGCCGACGGCGTCGCGGTCGTTGCGCCCGCCATCGTCGACGGCCTGAACCGGATCGACGAAGCCGTTACGCTGGCGACGGTTGCGCCGTTTGCGCGGGTCGCGAAGGGCCAGATGATTGCGACGGTAAAGATCATTCCCTTCGCCGCTCCAAGTGCAGCCGTCGCGGAGGCCGAGCACATGCTCGAGGCCAACAGCCCGGCAGTGTGCATCGCACCCTTCAAGGCGCACCGGGCGGCGTTGATTTCAACCTTCCTGCCGGACACCAAGTCCTCCCTTCTCGACAAGAACAGCACCGCAATCGCCGACCGGTTGACGGCGCTGGGTTCCAAATTGATTTTCGAACGGCGGATCGTCCACGCGACCGAGGCCCTGAGTGGGGCAATCCACGAGGCTGCCGTCTCGGGCGCCGATCCGATCCTGATCTTCGGCGCCAGCGCCATTACCGACCGGCGGGACGTGATCCCGGCAGCCATTGTGGCGGCAGGAGGTGCCATCGCGCATTTCGGCATGCCGGTAGACCCCGGGAATCTCCTGCTGCTCGGCACGCTGGACGGCCGCACGGTGATCGGCCTGCCGAGCTGTGCCCGCTCGCCCAAGCTCAATGGCTTCGATTTCGTGCTGTGGCGGGTGCTGGCCGGTCTGCCGGTGGCAGGCGCGGACCTTGCCGGGATGGGTGTGGGCGGTCTCCTGAGCGAAAT
>DATEZM010000345.1:0-9414 GCA_035255625.1 Rhizomicrobium sp.
CCTCGATCCATATCGAGGAATTCGAGGTCAGCGCCCGCGACACCAAGCTCGGCCAGGAGGAAATCACCCGCGACATCCCGAATGTCGGCGAGGAGGCACTGAAAAACCTCGACGAGGCCGGCATCGTCTATATCGGCGCCGAGGTAAAGCCGGGCGACATCCTGGTCGGCAAGGTGACGCCGAAGGGCGAATCGCCGATGACGCCGGAAGAGAAGCTGCTGCGCGCCATCTTCGGCGAGAAGGCTTCCGACGTTCGCGACACCAGCCTGCGTCTGCCTCCCGGCGTGTCCGGCACCATCGTCGAAGTGCGCGTCTTCTCCCGCCGTGGCGTCGACAAGGACGAGCGCGCCCTGGCCATCGAGCGCGCGGAAATCGAACGTCTCGCCAAGGATCGCGACGACGAGCGCACCATCCTGGAGCGCAGCCACTTCGCGCGCATGAAGCATCTGCTGAGCGGCCAGGAGGCGACCTCCGGTCCCAAGGGCCTCAAGGCGGGCGCGCGTCTCAACGACAGCGTGCTCTCCGAATTTTCGCCCAATCAATGGAAGCAGATCACGATCAAGAGCGAAAAGCGCATGACCGAAATCGAAGGGCTGCGGAAGGTGATGGACGAGTCCATCGACCGGCTGCAAAAGCGCTTCGAGACCAAGGTCGAGAAGCTGCAACGCGGCGACGAGCTGCCGCCCGGCGTGATGAAGATGGTCAAGGTCTTCGTCGCGGTGAAGCGCAAGCTGCAGCCCGGCGACAAGATGGCCGGCCGTCACGGCAACAAGGGCGTGATCTCGCGGATCATGCCGGTCGAGGACATGCCTTATCTGGAAGACGGCACGCCGGTCGACATCGTGCTCAATCCGCTGGGCGTGCCGAGCCGCATGAATGTCGGCCAGATTCTCGAAACCCATCTCGGATGGGCTTCGGCGGGCCTCGGCCGTCAGATCGGCGACATCGTCGAGAAGGCGCGGCGCCAGGGCAACCAGACGCGCGAGCTGCGCCGCGTGCTGAACAACATCTATGTCGACAAGACCGATCGCGAGGACATCAAGGAGCTCGATGACCAGCAAGTCCTCGAGCTCGGCGACAATCTGCGTCTCGGCGTGCCGGTTGCGAGCCCCGTGTTCGACGGCGCGCGCGAGGACGACATCGTCGCCATGCTGAAGGAAGCCGGCCTCGATGCCTCGGGCCAAGTCACCCTGGTCGATGGGCGCACCGGCGATTCCTTCGACCGCAAGGTCACGGTCGGCTACATCTACATGTTGAAGCTCCATCACCTGGTCGACGACAAGATTCACGCCCGGTCGATCGGTCCCTACAGCCTCGTGACCCAGCAGCCATTAGGCGGCAAGGCGCAGTTCGGCGGCCAGCGCTTTGGTGAAATGGAAGTGTGGGCGCTCGAAGCCTACGGCGCCGCTTATACGCTTCAGGAAATGCTGACGGTGAAGTCCGACGACGTGTCGGGCCGCACCAAGGTCTACGAGGCGATCGTCCGCGGCGACGACAACTTCGAGGCCGGCATTCCGGAATCCTTCAACGTGTTGGTCAAGGAGTTGCGGTCGCTGGGGCTCAACGTCGAGCTCGAGCAGCGCAGCTACTAACCGACAGAAATAAGACGAAGGGATCGCTTTAATGAACGAGTTGATGAACGTCTTCGGGCAAGTTTCAGCCCCGCAGAGCTTCGATCAGATCCGTATCTCCATCGCGAGCCCGGAGCGCATCCGCTCCTGGTCGTTCGGCGAGATCAAGAAGCCGGAGACGATCAACTATCGCACCTTCAAGCCCGAGCGCGACGGCCTGTTCTGCGCGCGCATCTTCGGTCCGATCAAGGACTACGAGTGCTTGTGCGGCAAATACAAGCGCATGAAGTACCGCGGCATCGTGTGCGAAAAATGCGGCGTCGAAGTTACGCTGTCCAAGGTGCGGCGCGAGCGCATGGGCCATATCGAGCTGGCCTCGCCGGTCGCCCACATCTGGTTCCTCAAATCGCTGCCGTCGCGCATCGGCCTGCTGCTCGACATGACGCTGAAGGATCTGGAAAAGGTTCTCTATTTCGAGAGCTATGTCGTCACCGAGCCGGGCCTGACGCCGCTCAAGGTGCATCAGGTGCTGTCCGAGGACGATTACATCAAGGCGCAGGAAGAGCACGGCGAGGAAGGCTTCCAGGCCGCGATCGGCGCCGAGGCGCTCAAGAAGATGCTCGAGGCGATCAACCTCGAGGAAGCGCAGGTCAAGATTCGCGAAGAACTTCATGAGACCGCGTCCGAGGCCAAGCGCAAGAAATACGTGAAGCGCCTCAAGCTGATCGAGGCCTTCATCCAATCGAACAGCCGGCCGGAATGGATGATCCTCGAGGTTGTCCCGGTGATCCCGCCCGAATTGCGCCCGCTGGTGCCGCTCGACGGCGGCCGCTTCGCGACCTCCGACCTCAACGATCTCTATCGTCGCGTCATCAACCGCAACAATCGCTTGAAGCGGCTCATTGAATTGCGCGCCCCGGACATCATCGTGCGCAACGAAAAGCGCATGCTGCAGGAGGCGGTCGACGCGCTGTTCGACAACGGCCGCCGCGGCCGCATCATCACCGGCGCCAACAAGCGTCCCTTGAAGTCGCTTTCCGACATGCTGAAGGGCAAGCAGGGCCGCTTCCGCCAGAACCTTCTGGGCAAACGCGTCGATTATTCGGGCCGTTCAGTGATCGTCGTCGGTCCCGAGCTCAAGCTGCATCAATGCGGCCTGCCGAAGAAGATGGCCTTGGAACTCTTCAAGCCCTTCATCTATTCGAAGCTCGAGCTCTATGGCCTCGCCAGCACCGTCAAGGCGGCGAAGCGCATGGTCGAGAAGGAACGGCCGGAGGTGTGGGACATCCTCGAAGAAGTGATCCGCGAGCATCCGGTGCTCCTCAACCGCGCACCGACGCTGCACCGCCTCGGCATTCAGGCTTTCGAGCCGATGCTGATCGAGGGCAAGGCGATCCAACTCCATCCGCTGGTCTGCACGGCCTTCAATGCCGATTTCGACGGCGACCAGATGGCGGTGCACGTGCCGCTGTCCCTCGAGGCGCAGCTCGAAGCCCGCGTCCTCATGATGTCGACCAACAACATCCTGTCGCCGGCTAACGGCAAGCCGATCATCGTGCCGTCGCAGGACATCGTGCTCGGCCTCTATTACATCACGCTGGAGCGTGGCGATTTTCTGGGTGAAGAGGTCAAGTTCCGCACCATCGAGGAGTTGCGCCAGGCGCTCGAGTCCCATCTCGTCCTCGGCTTCGATCCGAGCGATCACGCCGATCCGATGAAGTCGGGCAAGCTCGCCAATTTCGAGCAGTTCCGCAAGAAGGACGGCGTCACCTTCCATCGCGTGCCGTATTTCAGCGACGGGGCCGAGATCGAGCGCGCGCTCGAAGCCAAGGTCGTGACCTTGCACACGCGCATTCGTGCGCGCCGTCCGGTGCGCGACGCGAACGGCGAATTCGTCCTGCAGACCGTGCTGACGACGCCGGGGCGCATGTTGCTCTCGGACATCCTGCCCGAGAACCCGCTGATCAGCTTCGATCTGGTGAACCGTCTCCTTACCAAGAAGGAAATCACCAACGTCATCGATCAGGTCTATCGCCACTGCGGCCAGAAGGAGACCGTGATCTTCTGCGATCGGCTGATGGCACTGGGCTTCCAGCAGGCCTGCAAAGCCGGCATCTCCTTCGGCAAGGATGACCTCATCATCCCCGCCGCCAAGGAAAAGCTGGTCGACGCCGCCCGCACCAAGGTGAAGGAGTACGAGCAGCAATATCTCGACGGCCTCATCACCCAGGGCGAAAAATACAACAAGGTGGTCGACGTCTGGTCGAACTGTACCGAGAAAGTCGCCGAGGAGATGATGAAAGTCATCCGCTCAGCCGAGCCGGGCAAGCCGATCAACGCCGTCTGGATGATGGCCGATTCCGGCGCGCGCGGCTCCGCGGCGCAGATCAAGCAGCTCGCCGGCATGCGTGGGTTGATGGCCAAGCCGTCGGGCGAAATCATCGAGACGCCGATCATCTCGAACTTCAAGGAAGGCCTCACCGTGCTCGAGTACTTCAACTCGACCCACGGCGCCCGCAAGGGTTTGGCCGACACCGCGCTCAAGACCGCGAATTCGGGCTATCTGACCCGCCGTCTCGTCGACGTGGCGCAGGACGCCATCATCACCGAGGTGGATTGCGGCACGAAGAAGGGTCTCACCATGCGCGCCGTCGTTGAAGGCGGCGAGGTGATCGCGCCCTTGGCCGATCGCGTCATCGGCCGTACCGCGGCGGTCGACGTGCTCGATCCGCTGAAGGGCACCGTCGTCGTCAAGGCCGGCGGCCTGATCGACGAAGAGGCTGTCGAGCGCATCGATCGTTCGGGTCTCGATGCCGTGCTCATCCGCTCGGTGCTTACCTGCGAGACGCAAGGCGGCCTTTGCGGCAAGTGCTACGGCCGCGATCTGGCGCGCGGCACGGTGGTCAATATCGGCGAGGCGGTCGGCGTCATCGCGGCGCAATCGATCGGCGAGCCGGGCACGCAGCTCACCATGCGCACCTTCCACATCGGCGGCGCGGTGCAACGCGGCGCCGAGCAATCTTCCGTCGAGGCGGCGTTCGACGCCAAGGTCCGCATCAAGAACCGCAACGTCGTCGTCAATTCCGAGGGCGTGCCGGTGGTGATGGGCCGCAACTCCGAGCTCGTCCTGCTGGACGAGGCCGGCCGCGAGAAGGCGCGCCATCGCGTGCCGTACGGCGCCAAGATACTGGCCGACGAAGGCAAAATGGTGAAGAAGGGCGACCGTCTGGTGGAATGGGATCCATACACGATCCCGATCATCACCGAGAAGGACGGTTACGCGCATTACGTCGATTTGAACGAGAGCGTCTCGGTGCGCGAAGTCGTCGATGAGGCGACCGGCATCTCGTCCAAGGTCGTCATCGACTGGAAGCAGCAGGCCAAGGGCGGCGATCTGAAGCCGCGCCTGATCATCAAGAACGCCAAGGGCAAGGCGCTCACGCTCGCCAACGGGCGTGAGGCGGTCTATTTCCTTTCGGTCGACGCCATTCTCTCGATGGATAACGGGGCCGAGATGCGTGCCGGCGACGTGCTGGCCCGCATCCCGCGCGAATCGTCGAAGACCCGCGACATCACCGGCGGCCTGCCGCGCGTCGCCGAGCTCTTCGAGGCGCGCAAGCCGAAGGATTTCGCCATCATCAGCGAGATCGACGGCCGCGTCGAATTCGGCAAGGACTACAAGACCAAGCGGCGCATTCTCGTCGTGCCGCAGGATACCGAGAAGGAACCGGTCGAGTACATGATCCCCAAGGGCAAGCACATCAGCGTGCAAGAAGGGGATTTCGTCCAGCGCGGCGATCTGCTGATGGACGGCAATCCGGTGCCGCACGACATTCTGCGCGTGATGGGCGTCGAGGCGCTGGCGAATTATCTGATCAACGAGATCCAGGAGGTCTATCGCCTTCAGGGCGTTCGCATCAACGACAAGCACATCGAAGTGATCGTTCGTCAGATGCTGCAAAAGGTCGAGATCGAGGATCCGGGCGAGACCACCTACTTGGCAGGGGAGCAAATCGACAAACCGGACTTCGAGGCGGAGAACGCCAAGGCCAAGGCGGGGAAGTTGAAGCTCGCCACGGCCCGCCCCGTTCTGCAAGGCATCACCAAGGCGAGCCTGCAGACCAACTCCTTCATCTCGGCAGCCTCCTTCCAGGAGACCACCCGGGTGCTGACCGAGGCGGCCGTGTCCGGCCGCATCGATGTCCTCCAGGGCTTGAAGGAAAACGTCATCGTCGGCCGGCTTATCCCGGCCGGTACCGGCAGCGTCGTGGCCCGCTGGCGCGAGATCGCCACCGAACGCGATAAAGAGTTGGCGGCCCAGGCCCCGGCTTCGACCGAGGAGCAGGCGGCCCTGGCCGAAGACCGCAAATCGGCCTAATTGGACCGTCATCGAACGCGGAAAAGGGGTCGGTTTGCCGGCCCCTTTTTCTTGTCTTTGGCACGAATCGGAGGGGTCGGGGAAACGGCGGGTTTCCCAGGGTTTCGCCTGCCGTCCGGCTTGACGAGGGGGAGTCGGATGAATAGTATCCGCGCACCCTCAAGGGGGCTGGCAGTAGGAAGCCATCCTAGACGCAGCTTGTAAGCTTCGGCTCGGCGCCGTGAGAGACGGCGCGCCTATCCTGGGGATTCAACTTCGGCCGTGACGGCGTGCAGCAAGCACGCGCGCACGGCTGTTGCGCTTGTGAGGAATGCGAGAGAAATGCCGACGATCAATCAGCTGGTGAGCCGCCCGCGCAGGCCGCAAATCGCGCGCAACAAGGTTCCGGCGCTGAATCAGAGCCCGCAGAAGCGCGGCGTCTGTACCCGCGTCTACACCACGACGCCGAAGAAGCCGAACTCGGCGCTGCGCAAGGTCGCGCGCGTGCGGCTGACCAACGGCTTCGAAGTCACCAGCTATATCCCCGGCGAAGGCCACAATCTGCAAGAGCATTCGGTGGTGCTGATCCGCGGCGGCCGCGTGAAGGATCTTCCCGGCGTGCGCTACCACATCATCCGCGGCACGCTCGATACGCAAGGCGTCAAGGACCGCAGACAGCGCCGCTCGAAATACGGCGCCAAGCGTCCGAAGTAGAGCATCGCCATGTCACGCCGCCGCGCCGCCATCAAACGCGAAGTCCTGCCGGATGCCAAATTCGGGGACATCATCGTCACCAAATTCATGAATTGCCTGATGTACCAGGGCAAGAAATCGGTCGCCGAAGGCATCGTCTACGGCGCGCTCGAACGGGTCGCCAAGCGTTCCGGCCAGGATCCGCTGCGCATCTTCCACGACGCGCTCGGCAACGTGAGGCCTTCGGTCGAAGTGCGCTCGCGGCGCGTCGGCGGTGCGACTTACCAGGTGCCGGTCGAAGTGCGGCCGGAGCGTGGCCAGGCGCTCGCCATTCGCTGGATCATCGGCTCGGCGCGTGACCGCAACGAACACACGATGGAAGAGCGTCTATCGGGTGAGTTGATGGATGCCGGCAACAACCGCGGCAACGCGGTGAAGAAACGGGAAGATACGCACCGCATGGCTGACGCGAACAAAGCGTTCTCCCATTACCGCTGGTAGGCCGGCGGAACACCAAAAGGCCTTCGGAGTCATTTAATGCCACGTACGACGCCCCTCGATCGCTATCGCAATATCGGCATCATGGCTCACATTGATGCCGGTAAGACGACGACGACTGAGCGCATCCTTTATTACACCGGCCGGTCCTACAAGATCGGCGAAGTCCATGAGGGCACCGCCACCATGGACTGGATGGAGCAGGAGCAGGAGCGCGGCATTACCATCACGTCGGCGGCGACGACGTGCTTTTGGCGCGACCATCGCGTCAACATCATCGATACGCCGGGCCATGTCGACTTCACCATCGAAGTCGAGCGCAGTTTGCGTGTCCTCGACGGCGCCGTCACCGTGTTCGATGCCGTCGCCGGCGTCGAGCCGCAATCCGAGACGGTTTGGCGCCAGGCCGACAAGTACCATGTGCCGCGCATCTGTTTCGTCAACAAGATGGACCGCATCGGCGCCAATTTCTTCCGTACGGTCGACATGATCGTCGACCGGCTCGGCGCCAAGCCGCTGGTCGTCATGCTGCCGATGGGTGTCGAGAGCGAGTTCTCGGGCATCGTCGACCTCGTCCGCATGAAGGCGTTGCGCTGGCAGGACGAGACGCTCGGCGCCCAGTTCGACGTCATCGACATTCCCGCCGACATGGGGAAGCAAGCCGCCGAATACCGCCACAAGCTATTGGAGATGGCGGTCGAACAGGACGATGCCACGCTCGAGGCCTATCTCGCCGGCAAGGAGCCGGACGAGGCGACGCTCATCAAATGCATCCGCAAGGGCACCGTCGCCTTCGATTTCGTGCCGGTCCTGTGCGGCTCCGCTTTCAAGAACAAGGGTGTGCAGCCGCTGCTCGATGCGGTGGTCGATTATCTGCCGGCGCCGACCGACGTTCCTGCCATCAACGGCTTGCAGATGGGCAGCGACGAGGTCGTCGTCCGCAAGGCTTCGGACGACGAGCCCTTCTCCGCTCTCGCCTTCAAGATCATGACCGATCCGTTCGTGGGCTCGCTCACCTTCGTGCGGATTTATTCGGGCGTGCTGGCGACGGGCACGATGGTGCTGAATTCGGTGAAGGACAACCGCGAGCGCATCGGCCGCATGCTGCTGATGCATGCCAATCATCGCGAGGACATCAAGGAAGCGCGCACCGGCGATATCGTCGCGCTGGCGGGTCTCAAAAACACGACTACCGGCGACACGCTGTGCGATGCGGACAAGCCCGTCGTGCTGGAGCGCATGGAATTCCCCGATCCGGTCATCGAGATCGCGGTCGAGCCCAAGACCAAGGGCGATCAGGAGAAGATGGGTCAAGCCCTGGCGCGTCTCGCCACCGAGGATCCGTCCTTCCGCGTTTCGGTCGATCATGAAAGCGGCCAGACCGTCATCAAGGGCATGGGCGAGCTGCACCTCGAGATCATCGTCGACCGCATGCGCCGCGAGTTCAAGGTCGAGGCCAATGTCGGCGCGCCGCAAGTGGCCTATCGCGAGACCATCACGCGCACCGCCGAGGTCGACTACACCCACAAGAAGCAGACGGGCGGTTCGGGCCAGTTCGCCCGCGTCAAGATCCGCTTCGAGCCGATGCCGGCAGGCTCCGGCTTCGAGTTCGAGAACGACGTGGTCGGCGGCACGGTGCCCAAGGAATACATCCCCGGCGTCGAGAAGGGCCTCAAGGGCTCGGTCGACAACGGCATCCTTGCCGGCTTTCCGGTGATCGACTTCAAGGCGACGCTTTATGACGGCGCCTATCACGATGTCGATTCGAGCGCGCTCGCCTTCGAAATTGCCTCGCGCGCGGCCTTCAAGGAAGGCATGCAGAAGGCGGGCCCCAAGCTGCTCGAGCCGATCATGCGAGTCGAGGTGGTGACGCCGCGGGACTACATGGGCGACGTCATCGGCGATCTGAACAGCCGCCGCGGCCGCATCACCGGCCAGGATCAGCGCGGCAACGCCGAAGTCATCAACGCGATGGTGCCGCTCGCCAACATGTTCGGCTACGTCAATACCCTGCGTTCGATGAGCCAGGGGCGCGCCCAGTACACCATGCATTTCGACCATTACGAGCAAGTGCCGCAGGCGGTCGCGGACGAAGTCCGCGCCAAGATGGCCTGACGCAACGGAACAACGAGAGATCGAGCGGAGAACAGAGCCATGTCGAAAGCGAAATTCGAGCGCACCAAGCCGCATTGCAACGTCGGGACGATCGGCCATGTCGATCATGGGAAGACGTCGTTGACGGCGGCGATCACGAAGGTCCTGGCGGAGACGGGGGGCGCCGTTTACACGGCGTAT
>DATEZM010000346.1:0-8715 GCA_035255625.1 Rhizomicrobium sp.
ATCGATCAAAGCCATGGCCTCTCGGCCGGCGATGATGGGTTGTCTTCTGGGAGGGAGTGGCGATGTTCAAGAACGTTCTGGTGCCAAGCCTGACTTCGGTGTGCAGCGTGCCGGCGATGGAACTGGCGTTGAAGATGGCACAGCCTTTCGAGGGTCTTGTCGAGTTTCTTCATGTCCATCCCGACGCACGAGAGCTGGCGCGCTATGCCGCCCAGCTCGACGTCGAATCCTCGATGTTTTCGTCGCGGATCTGGGAGGCGATGGAGGATGGCGACAAGCTTTGCGCCGCCCGCTCGCGCAAGATTTTCGACACGTTCTGCACCGAGCTGGGCACGGCCTCGGCCTCGTTCCGCGAATTGTCCGGCAACAACCGCGATTGCACGATTGCGCGGGCCCGCTACAACGATCTCGTGGTGATGGGCCGGCCGGCCGCACCGGAAGATTTGACGACCGACGGGACCGCCGACGTGCTGGTGGACAGCGGCAGGCCGCTGCTGCTGGCACCGCTAAAGTCCTGCAACCAACCTCTCACTACCGTGGTGGTGGCCTGGAAACCGAGCGCGCCCGCAGCGCGTGCTGTCGCCGCGGCGATGCCACTTCTGGCTAGGGCCGAGAAGATTCATGTGCTCGGCATCGGCGAGAGCGGCGACAATGACGCGCTGGCGGCCGCGGAGCATCTGGCCGCCTATCTGCGCCAGCATGGGCTGAAACCGCAGGCCGGACATATCAGCGCCGGCGACGAGGACGCGGCCGAAGTGCTGCTGGAGGCGGCGCACGACAAGCTGAAGGCCGGCGTGCTGGTGATGGGCGGCTACGGCCACAGCCGGGCGCGTGAATTCGTCTTCGGTGGCTTCACAAGGCACGTCCTGCACCAGGCGCCGTTGCCCGTGTTGATGACTCACTGAGGCAGCGCGCCATGAAAGCCCTCGTCTATCACGGCCCCGGACAGAAAGCGCTCGAACAGCGGCCGAAGCCGGCGCTCAAGGATCCTTCCGACGCGATCGTGAGGATCATCAAGACGACGATTTGCGGCACCGATCTGCACATACTCAAAGGCGACGTCGCGACTTGCGCGCCGGGACGCATCCTCGGCCATGAAGGCATCGGCGTCATCGACAACGTCGGCGCCGGCGTAACCGCGTTCAAGCCGGGCGACCGCGTGCTGATTTCCTGCATCACCTCTTGCGGCAAGTGCGAATACTGCCGGCGCGGGATGTATTCGCATTGCACGACCGGCGGCTGGATCCTGGGTAACGCGATCGACGGCACCCAGGCCGAGTATGTCCGCATCCCGCATGCCGATACCAGCCTGTATCCCATTCCGGCCGGCGTAGACGAGAAAGCGCTCGTCATGCTGAGCGACATCCTGCCGACCGGATTCGAATGCGGCGTGCTGAACGGCAAGATCAAGCCGGGCGACAGCGTCGCCATCGTCGGCGCCGGTCCGATTGGACTTGCGACCCTTCTGACGGCGCAGTTCTATTCGCCGGCGCGGATCATCATGATCGACCCCGACCAGAACAGGCTGGCAGTCGCCACGCGTTTCGGTGCGACAGACACGGTGCGCGCGGCGGCGAACCAAGCGACGGCGGCGGTAATGAAACTGACCGGCGGCCGCGGCGTCGACGTGGCGATCGAAGCAGTCGGCGTGCCGTCGACCTTCGTGCTCTGCGAGGACATCGTCGCGCCAGGCGGCACGATCGCCAATATCGGCGTGCATGGCGTCAAGGCGGACCTGCATCTGGAGAAATTGTGGTCGCAGAACATCACGATCACGACGCGGTTGGTCGACACGGTGTCGACCTCGATGCTGCTCAAGACCGTGCAGTCGGGCAAGACCGAGCCCGGCAAGCTGATCACGCACCGCTTCAAGCTGGCAGATGTGCTGAACGCTTATGACACGTTCGGCCGTGCGGCGGAGACGCAGGCGCTGAAAGTGATCATTGAGGCGTAGGTCTATCGCAATTCGAATCAAACCATGACGTCTTTGATGGCGCCGGCGAGGAGCGGGGCGATGCCGATTGCATTGCTTTCATGGGCGATGGTGTCGGTGGTGACGATGCGCGCAGGCGATGCCGCGCGGAGCTGCTCATAGGCGTCGTTGGCGAAGATGGCGTGCACGCCGATGCAGACAGCGGGTTTCATGCCTGCAGCGTCCAACTCTCCCAGCGTCTCGATCATGGTATGAGCGGTCGAGATGATGTCGTCCACGAGAACCGGCGTGCAGTCTTTGTACGGCGCTAGATCGGCCTTCGGCAGGTCGGCGCGGCGCGTCTTGTCCAGGACCACGACGAGTGCGCCAGTCGCGCGCGCCACTTCACCCACCCACTGCACGCTCTCGTTGTCACGGCCGATCAGCACGGGTTTGTCGACATTCAGCGCGATCCAGCGCGCGATCGCAGCTGAGGCATGCAGGACGCGGTTCGGCACGGGGTAGATCGATTCCAGCGAATGAATGCGATGCAGGTGCGGATCGACCGTCACCAGCCAGTCGATCTGGGGCGACAGGAGCGCGGCGAAGAGATGCGAGGAGAGCGCCTCACCGGGCTGGAAGCGACGGTCTTGGCGCATATAGGCGAGATAGGGCGCGATGAGGCCGACGCTGGCGGCGCCCAGCTCGCTCGCTGTGCGCGCGGCGAAGCTGAAAGGCAGGAATTTGGCGTCGGGGCGGTCCAGCGTGCAGACCAGCGCGGCGTGCCTGCCGTGGAGATCGACATTGAGCCGCAGATAGGTCTCGCCATCGGGGAAATTGCGCATCTCCGGCAGGCGCAATTCGCCGTCGAGGAGGGCCGCGAGTTTTTCCGCCATGGCCTCGTTGCCGGGCAGCGGTATGAGGACCAGCCCGCTCATGCGCAGCAATCACGACAATCGATGATGTGAACCGTCAACATGGGCCGATTAAAGCCATTCGACGCGTTTTCTGTTTGATTCAACGCAAGGTCGGCGCGTTCCTGCTGCGGATACTCACTCGAGTATCAGCGGAGCAGGATTTATGAGCGCAACTTCGATCGCCAAACGGCATCTCGAGCAGGCAATCGCCGAGGCCGTGTCGGCCGGCTATGACGCCGATAGCACCTGCCGCTACATGCTGGATCTGGTCGTCGGGAAGTACCTCGAGACGCGCAGCGTCGCCGATGTGCGGTCCGAGCTGCAATTCGTGACCGAGAATTTCGACCCGGACACCGATTTCATGTTCATGCGGCCCTGAGCCGGCGACCATGACCCCATCAATCCGGACTCATCATGGCCCTCAGAGGCGGGCCACCCGGTTTGCGAGCCGCTTTCTGTGTGAGCCTGAGCGGCGTTGCCCGGATGACCCGTCTTCGTGGGACATGACTGCGATTTCATACCGCGTGTGGCTAGCTGTCCTTTCTGCCGCCAGCGACCGCGCTGCCATAGGCAAGGGCCAGACCGAAACTCACGAACGAGACGAGCAGGATAGCAAGGAAGATTTGATTCTCAACCGGCATGACGAACTCCCTGGGACAATTGCCCAGCCAACCTCCCATGCGCCCGCGCCCGCAAGTTTGAGCGAGGTCAACGCAAACGTCGCGACCGATTGATAATCCTCTTGGGCAATCGCACAAAAATCGAGCATAAAGGGTCGTCTGGAGTGCGATCGACACACCTTCGAGAATCCGCAAAGCATGGCTGCAAAACGGTCAACCTCTGCCACGGCGCCGCCGCTGCGCGAGGATGGCGATTCGCTGTTCGAATCGCTGATCGGCATGGCGGTCGATGGCATCATGATGATCGATGAGAGGGGCATCGTGCGCGTCTACAACCGGGCATGCGAGACGCTGTTCGGCTACGAGGCCGCCGAGGTGATCGGACGTAACGTCAAGATGCTGATGCCCGAACCTTATCGCGGCGAGCATGACGCCTATCTCGACCACTATGTAAAGACGTCCGAGAAGCACATCATCGGCATCGGCCGCGAAGTCTCGGGGCGGCGGAAGGACGGCTCGGCTTTCCCGCTCAGGCTGGCGGTGGGCGAAGGCGTGGTACGCGGCGACCGCATTTTTCTCGGCATCATCACCGACATCTCCGCGGGCCGCGAGCAGGATCGCAAGATCCAGGAATTGCAGGCAGAGATGCTGCATGTCAGCCGCCTGACCGACATGGGCCAGGTCGCTGCCGGACTGGCGCATGAACTGAACCAGCCGCTGACCGCGATCCTCAACTATTCCAATGCCAGCATCGAAATCGCGGAGGAAAAGGGCGACGCCGAGCTCGTTTCAATCTTTGGCAAGGTTGCCGAGCAGGCGGCGCGCGCGGGCAACATCATCCGAAGACTGCGCGGCTTCCTGGAGAAGCGCGGGCCCAACATGGTGCCAGAGGATCTCGCGCGAGTCGTTGACGAGGCGATCAGGCTCGGCCAGGTCAACGCCGCCGAGCGCGGCGTCAAGCTGCGCGTGATTCTGGCGCCCGATTTGCCGCCCGTCAGGATCGACCGCGTCCAGATCCAGCAGGTGCTCATAAACCTCGTCAAGAATGCCATCGAGGCAATGGAGGGCGCGTCGCGCCGCGAACTGACGATGACGATCTCGCAGACCGCGCCAGAGAAGGTGCAGGTCGCGGTCGCCGACACCGGGCCGGGTATTGCGAATGACCTTGCGGACAAGCTGTTCCAGCCCTTCGTCACCACCAAGGCCAATGGCATGGGTATGGGCCTTTCGATCTGCCGCGGCATCGTGGAGGCGCATGGCGGGCGGCTCTGGATCGAGGACAATCCGGGCGGCGGCGCCCTCTTTCGCTTCACGGTGGGCGTGGCGCAGGAGGCCGAAGATGGCGGGTGAGATGACCGTGTGCGTCGTCGACGACGACGACGACGTCCGCGACTCGCTCGAAATTCTTCTGACGCGGCGCTACCGCGTGAGGACCTTCGATTCGGCAAAGGCGTTCCTCGATGCAGGCATAAAGGCCGGCAATGTCTGCGTGCTTGCCGATATCCGCATGCCGGAGATGGACGGGCTGGCATTGCAGCGCGAGATCAACCGCACCATTCCCGGACTGCCGGTGATCATCATGACCGGCCATGGCGATGTGCCGATGGCGGTGCAGGCGATGAAGGAAGGCGCGGTCGAATTCCTGGAGAAGCCGTTCGAACGCACCCTGCTGCTGGGTGCGATCGAGAGCGCGTTTGAGCGGCTCAAGACGGTGCCTCTCGTGGCATCCGGCGGCGAAGCTTCCGCGCGTAAGGCGCTTACCGAGCGCGAGAAGGACGTTTTCGACCTTCTGGTCGAGGGCCATCAGAACAAGGTCATCGCCCACAAGCTCGGCATTTCGACCCGCACGGTGGAGGTCCATCGCGCCCGGGTGATGGACAAACTCGGTGCACGCAGCCTGGCCGATCTGGTGCGCCTGTCGCTGGGGGCGGCACGTACGTAGTATCCCTTAGGGGTCGCCACGTTCCGGCGATCATTGCGTACGAAGAACTCCCAATTTTTCCGTTACTTGCGCCTTGTCAATCTCCTGTCGCCGAAAATGGCAAGGGAGACAGATATGAGCGCCGCCGGACTTTCGACCCCGACAAGAACCGCTACGCCGCCGATCGCCGCCCGGATGCTGGAGGCGCGCCCGTCGCTGTCCTCGCTCGGCACCGTGGTCCATTTCCGCCGCAACGCGACGATCTTCAGCGAAGGCGGCGCGGCGGATCACGCTTACAAGATCGTGAGCGGCGCGGTCAGGCTTTCCAAGATGATGTCCGACGGGCGCCGCCAGATCGCCGAGTTCGCCCTGCCCGGCGATTTTATCGGCATCAACTGGCTCGACGAACACGCGATGACCGCCGAGGCGCTGAACGACGCGACGCTGGTCGCCTATGGCCGCGGCCGGCTGGAGCGGTTGGGCGACGAGAACCGCGAGGTGCGCGCCGAACTGTTCGCCAATCTCCGCCACGACCTGTGGGCGGCGCAGAACCATCTCGTCATCCTCGGCCGCCAAAGCGCGCTGGAGCGCGTTGCCGGTTTTCTTCTGCAACTTCTCGCGCGCAGCGAGAGCGAGGACGGGAACCGGATCGGCATTCCGATGACGCGGCAGGACATCGCCGACTATCTCGGCCTGACGATCGAAACAGTGTGCAGGATGCTCACCAAGCTCAAGACAAGCGGCAGCATCGGCATTCCCGACCGCCACACCATCACCGTGCGCAACACCGCCGCTCTCAAGCGGGCGGCGCAGCCGGAAGAGTGAGCGAGGTCGTGGAGAAGCGAAATGCCCTACAGCGTTGAAGGATACGCGGATCGCGCCGACGAGTGCGTGAAGCTCGCAAATCTTGCACAGGATGCGATGGTCCGGATGGAACTGCTGAAGCTTCGGCAGACTTATCTGAACATCGCAGAGCGACTGAGGCGCCAGGGCTTCGAGGTAGCGCAGCAATCATGTAGGAGCGCCTCCCGGTGACGGCTCGCCTTGCCAGTCCGATGAAGCAGCATCACCTGCTGGCCATTGCAGGCACAGTTCTGCTCGCTCTCATCGCGCTCATCTGGAGCACCCGCGGGCTTGGCCATCCCAATCCGGCCGATGAGCGCGCGACAACGCCGGCACTGCAGCGTAATGCAGCGACAGAGCGCCAATACGAGGTCACGCACTTCTCGCTGGTGTGCCTGGATGCGCTGACACGCGGCGTGACCAAGGAGGCGGTCGGCCATTGCAACCTCGCGCTCGATCTCGACCCCAATAACGTCACACTGCTCGATCTGCGCGGCAATGTGCTGGTGCTGGCCGGCGAGCCCCAAAAGGCGCTTGCGGATTTCAGCCACGCCATCGCGCTCGCGCCGACCAATCCGGAAGCCTATCGCTATCGCGGCAATGTCAGTTTCACGTTGCACCGCGACGCGGCTGCATTGGCGGACTACAATCGCGCCGTTGCGCTCGATCCCTCTAACGCCGTGGGCCTCGATCTGCGCGGACATTTCTATCAGTCGACCGGCGCTTACGGCCTCGCCATCGCGGATTTCGGCCGCGCCATCGCGCTCAATCCGGCCGAAGCACGGGCGTGGAATTCGCGCTGCTGGACGCGGGTGCTGGCGAACACGGAACTGACCGCGGCGCTCGCCGATTGCGACCATGCGCTCGCGCTCAATCCCCGCTATGCGAGTGCCTTCGACAGCCGCGGCTTCGCGCATGTGCGCCTGAAGCAGTTCGCGCTCGCGATCCATGATTTCGACAGTGCACTCGCGCTCGAGCCCAAGCTTGCATCGTCCTTGTTCGGTCGCGGGCTGGTCAAGCTCGCCACCGGCAACGCCACGGCGCAGCGCGATTTCGCCATGGCACGCCTCCTCGACCGCAACATCGAGACGCGGTTCGCCGCGATGGGATTCCGGCTGAGAGCAAACGGGCCATCGGGAGCCTGAAGATGAAGCACGCCGTCATCGTCGCGCACCCCAATCCGCAGAGCTACACCGCCGCAATGGCATCCGCCTATCGTGAGGCTGGGCTCGGCAATGGTCACAAGGTTGTCTTCCGCGACCTCTACGCGATGGGCTTCGATCCCAGACTTCCCGCCAGCGAAATCCCATGGACGGAGGATTTCGCCCTGAACGACGATGTCATCGCCGAGCGTGCACTGCTTGCCGATGCTGATGTCTTCGCCTTCTTCTATCCGATCTGGCTCAACTCGCCGCCCTCCATCCTGAAGGGCTACTTCGAACGGGTGTTCGGCCTTGGCTTCGCCTATCGCCATGTTGGCACCGGCAATGCACCGCTCCTGAAGGGTCGCAGGATGTTGAGTTTCACCTCATCGGGTGCACCGACCGAGTGGGTCATCCAGTCCGGCGCCTGGGCCGCGATGCGCACGCTGTTCGACAGCCATTTCGCCGCGGTGTGCGGACTGGAAGTGGTTGACCACGTCCATTTTGGCGGCATCCATCCCGGCATCCGCGCCGATTCGGTGCAGGAAGACATGGAAACGGTTCGCGCGACCTTCGCCAAGCACTTCAGGCCTCGGCCAGAATTTGCCAGCGCGGCCGAGTGAGGCAGATCGCGGCACGCGGCGCGGTCGAGTGGTCGTCATCATCCGTGAATGGTGTATCGTAGCCATCCACTGGCGATGCCGCGCATGGAGTCCCGCGTGACCGTCCGCAATCTCGACTTCTTCTTCAAGCCCAAGAGCATCGCGCTGATAGGCGCCAGCAATCGGCCGCATTCGATCGGCCAGGTCACGGCAGAGAATCTGCGGCTGGCGGGATTCGATGGCCCTATCCTGCCGGTCAATCCCCACCATGAGGCGGTGGAGGGCTCGCTTGCGTACAAAGATATCGCATCGCTGCCGCTGACGCCGGATCTGGACGGCACAGTGGCTGGTGCGTCGCTCGCCTCGCATCCGGGCGTGAATTTCATGTCCTTCACGGGCTCGCCTGCGGTCGGGCAGGTTGTTCAGAAGCTGTGTGCCGATCATTTCATCACTTGCACTTTGTAGTTGGGTGGCAAGTCGCCCCAGATAGTATTCGCCGATGCCGATCTGGACGCGGCCGTTCCGGTCATTCGAAAAGCGATTATCCAGAATGCCGGTCAGACCTGCTCGGCCGGTAGCCGCGTGCTGGTTGAGCGCGGTGCATATGACGAACTCGTGAGACGAATGTCTGACGACTTTTCAAAGGTTCGAGTGGGCGCGCCGGAGATGGACCTCGATTGCGGTCCGATCATCAACGCAAAACAACACGAACGCGTGCAGGGATTTATCGACCGGGCGCTAAAGAGCGGGGCAACAAT
>DATEZM010000347.1:0-5418 GCA_035255625.1 Rhizomicrobium sp.
CGAACGTGGCGACTGATCGGCGCTTCGTCGTGGTGATCCTGCGCGGCGCGCTGGACGGGCTCGCCGCCGTGCCGCCGCACGGCGACAAGGATTACAGCTCGGTGCGCGGTCAGCTCGCGCTCTCGAATGTGCACGACATCGACGGCTTCTTCGGCCTCAATCCCGCGCTGACCAATGTGAAAGCGATGGTCGACGCGAAAGAGGCAGCGATCTTCCACAACATCTGCTCGCCCTATCGCGACCGTTCGCATTTCGACGGCCAGAACGTGCTGGAGACCGGCGGCACGGGGCCGCACATCCTCCAGGACGGATGGCTCAACCGCGCGCTGGTGCCGATGGGTCTGGCCGATGGCACGCATGCGCTGGCGGTTGCCCAGACGCCGCCCCTCCTGCTCTCTGGCAAGGCGCAGGCGACGAGCTGGATGCCTGCCAGCCTGCCGGCGCCCGACGAGGACTTTCTCCAGCGCCTGCGCATTCTCTACGCCAACGATCCGCATCTCTTGGGTTCGCTCAACAGCGCGATGGATATGCAGACGGCTGCCGCGAATGCGATGGACGATCCGTCCGCCAAGCCGGCCATGGGCGGCGCCGGCAACGGCTACGGCAATCTGGCGCCGCTGTTTCAGGGTGCCGGCAAGTTGCTCGCTGCAGCCGACGGCCCGCGCGTCGCTGTGCTCGATGCCGGCGGCTGGGACACGCATTTCAACGAAGGCGCCGGCGAGGGCCAGCTCGCGCGCCGGCTGCAGGCGCTCGATACCGCGCTCGATGCGCTCAAGACATCACTCGGACCGGCGTGGTCGAAAACCGCTGTCGTCATGGCGACAGAGTTCGGCCGCACCGTGCATCCCAATGGCAGCGGCGGCACCGATCATGGCACGGGCGGCGCGGCGTTCCTGCTCGGCGGTGCGGTGAATGGCGGGGCAGTGCACGCCGAATGGACGGGTCTGTCCTCTTCGGCCCTGCAGGATGGACGCGATCAACCGCCGCGCACTGACCTGCGCGCATTGTTCAAGGGCGTGCTGGCGGAACACATGGGCGTGTCGAACGTCGCGCTGCAGTCGGCGGTGTTCCCCGACAGCGGCAACGTTGCGCCGCTTAAGCAGTTGATCCGGGCCTGACGGATTAGGCCGGCGCCAACTCTTTATACGCGGGCGCCAGCGTGCGGCCGAACGCAAATCTGGCGAGAAGCAACACCACCGCTGCGACCGCCATGAATCCGACGTGCAACAGCCAGAACGACACGTCTGGCATCTCGCCATAGAGGCCGGCGACCCAGCCGGTGAAGTAGTTTCCGGCAAATAGGTGCAGGTAGTAGATACCGACAACGAGACCCAGCACGCTCTTGGGCGCGGCGCGCGTGTAAAGTGCCAGGCCGACCGGAAGCACGTTGGCAAAGCCGATGTCGTTGAATATCTCGAAAACGAATACCCAGAAGACGCCGGTCTTGCCGTGCGTTTGCGCGACGACGGCCGAGGCCATGGCAAGCGCCAGCGGTGCCATAGCGGAGATCGCGATGCCGAGGGTGATCTTGGCGAGCTCGTCCGGCTCGGTCCAACGCTTCTCCCACCAACGCCAGAACGCGATCACCAGCAGCATCGTGATGGTCGAGACGATGGCGTCCACCGATTGCAGCCAGCCCGTCGGCATCTTCTCGCCGAAGAAGACGAGATTGAGATTAGCCTCAGCCCAGTTCGGATAGGCGTTGCTGATCTGCTGATTGCCGACCACGCCGATCGCCAGCGCGGGCAGCAGAAGGACAAGCACTGCGATCTTGAGGCCGTCCTGTCGCGTTAGCGGCGGATTCTGTTCCACACCGTGCATGCGCGGTACCTCCGGCGGCATATGACGGCGGCCGGTCAGATAAACGCCGAGCCCAATCAGCATGCCGACGCCGGCAGCACCGAAACCCAAGTCCCAGCCATAGAGCTCGCCAAGCGTGCTGCAGACGAGCGGCGATCCGATCACGGCGATCTGCACCGCGAGCAGGAAGATCTGGAACGCATTGGCACGTCGCGGGTCGTCAGTCTTGTAGAGGCTTCCCACCTGCGAAGAGATATTTCCCTTGAAGAAGCCCACACCCGTCATTAGGCACACGATCGCACCGACAAAGCTTGCCTCGAACGCCATGAGGAAATGGCCGAGTGCCATCAGGAGCGCTCCGATGGTCACCGCCGTCGTGCGCCCGAGATAGCGGTCGGCAAGAAAGCCGCCGGCCAGGGGCGTCAGATAGACGAAAGCGGCGTAGAGACCGGTGATGTGGGCCTTGAGCGCCATGGCCGAGTCCGCCGATCCGTAGAACAGCGCGACGAAGGCCTTGAGAGCGCCAAACCCGACGATGTGCTCGACATGGCCGGGCAGGAGAAGGCTGTGGACCAGATAAAGCGGCAACAGCGCCAGCATGCCGTAGTAAGAAAACCGCTCCCATAATTCTGAGAAGGCGAGCCAACCCAGCCCTACGGGGTGGCCGAAGAAAGCGGTGTCCCGCCGGGACGTTCCAAGCGCGGCAGCGTCGGTGGCCATGTGTTCCCCGAATGTGTGCGCAACTGACTTAGCCGAACCTGCGCCGGAAGGCACGCGGCGGTCGCGCGCTCGCCACGAAGTGATGAGATTTGGGGCGAAGCTGGAATGCTTGGTTGGGGGACTAGGATTCGAACCTAGACAGGCAGAGTCAGAGTCTGCAGTCCTACCGTTAGACGATCCCCCAACGGGAGGGTCCGTTTAGCGGAGGGGCCGTGCGCTGGCAAGGTTCCGCGCGGCCGCCGGCGCTTCGCGCACGCGGCGGAGTCTGTATGATCGTGCCAGCGGTTCGCATCGGGGAGAACCGGGAGGGAGTGCTTCGCTTGCCCGAAGGGAGAAAGCGCGCGCGGCGCGGCCGAGGCGGCTGCGAACCGGTGCTGGTGGCGGCGCTCGATCTTGGCACCAACAATTGCCGACTTCTCGTCGCGCGTTCCACGCCGCGGGGCGAACTGCGCGTGGTGGATTCCTTTTCGCGCATCGTGCGGTTGGGTGAGGGCGTGGCGCAGAGCGGCCGCCTTTCCGAGGCCGCAATGGCACGGACCATCGAGGCCCTGAAAGTCTGCGCGGGCCGTCTCTCTACCAACGGCGTCAAACGGGTCCGCGCCGTCGCGACTGAGGCCTGCCGCCGAGCCGAGAACGCTGGCGAGTTGGTCTCGCGCGCGCGCAACGAGACCGGCATCGTGCTTGAGATCATTTCATCTTCGGAGGAAGCGCGGCTGGCCGCGATCGGCTGCGCGCCCCTGCTGGACGCCGAGAGCGAAGGTGGACTCATCTTCGACATCGGTGGCGGCTCGACCGAGATCATCTGGATGAAGCGTTCGGGCCGCGGGCAATCGCGGGTGCTGGCGGCAACATCGCAGCCGCTCGGCGTGGTGACGCTCGCGGAAAGCTGGAGCGGTGCACCTCTCGACCGCACAGGCTTCGCAAGGATGCGCGACGGATTGGTCGACCATCTGCGGCCCGTGAAGGTCGAGATGGAATCTGCCGCCGTTTTCGATCCGTATACGCATCATCTGCTGGGCACCTCGGGCACCGTGACCACACTAGCGGCAATTGCTCTTGGGCTGGCGCGCTATGAGCGCAACCGGGTCGACGGCAGCTGGCACAGCTGCCGCGATATCGCTGCCGTGGTCGATCGGCTCATTGATCTGGATCTCAAGGCCCGCGGCAGGATCGGCTGTGTCGGTCCGGATCGTGCCGATCTCATCGTGCCCGGTTGCGCCATCTTCACCGCGATCCTCGCGCTGTGGCCGTGCGAAAGACTGCGTGTCGCCGACCGCGGCTTGCGCGAGGGCATGCTGCGTGAACTGATGGGCCGGCGATGACGAAGCAAACGTCGGGCCGCGGCCAGATCCGCGCCCGCATCAAAGACCGCAAGGACCGCACGGTCTCCTCCAAGCGCTGGCTGGAGCGGCAGATCAACGATCCCTATGTGCACGCGGCCAGGGCCAAGGGCTATCGCAGCCGCGCCGCGTTCAAGATCGTCGAGCTCGACGACAGGTATCGCTTCTTCCGCAGGGGTGCACGCGTCCTCGACCTCGGCGCTGCGCCGGGCGGCTGGAGCCAGATCGCGGCCGAGCGCGTCGGTCCGGCCGGACGCGTGGTTGCGATGGACATCCTTGCGATGGAGCCGATCGACCGCGTGAAGATCCTCGAGGCCGACATGCTTGATGCTGAAACGCCGCGGGCGTTGATCGAGGCGCTAGGCGGACCCGCGGATGTTGTGCTTACCGACATGGCGGCACCGACCACCGGCCATCGCGCAACCGATCATCTGCGCACCTCGGCGCTGCTCGAAGCCGCGCTCGACATGGCCGAGGTTGTCCTGAAGCCGGGCGGCACGTTCGTCGGCAAGGCGTTTCAGGGCGGCGCCGCGAACGAATTGCTGCTTCGACTGAAGAAGCGTTTTGTCAGCGTGAAACACGTCAAGCCGCCGGCAAGCCGGTCTGAGTCGGTCGAACTCTATCTCGTGGCGACAGGCTTTAGGGGCTGAGGCGATGCGGGTCTTGCTCCTTATCCTTCTCCTGGCGGCCACGATCGCAATCGGCGCGCTGATGCTCGGATGGTATTTCGCGCGCTACCCGCAGAAGCGCCGGGCGGTGGCCGTGGCCTCGGCATTGTTCTTTGGCTTTGCGATCTACAATCCCGGGCAGGAGAAGATCGTCGAGGCCCGCGAGGCCGACCAGCACGCCAAGCGGCAGAAGTCGGGTGATCCGCCGGAGCCATGACGCCTCAGAACAAAAGCCCCGCCGTTACCGGCGGGGCTTCCGTCATTTCGATTGCGTGCTGGCTTATGGCGCGCTGTGGAGCGTGATCGCGCCGACGCCTGCCGCTACGTTCAGGCCCTGGTTGCCTTCGACGCTGACCGGCTGCAGCGCGAAAGACTTGTCGAGGCCGCCGATCAGGACATTGGCGCCGAGGCCGACGCCGACTGTCGCCGAAGCCGTGGCACCCGCATAGTCGCCCGTTAACGCCCCGGGGCGCACGTCGGACGATGGGGCAAACACGCCCCACACGAGCACGCCACCTTCGGTGTAACCGATGTCGACGCCGAACTTGGAGATCGAGCCGGTGTAGTGCTCATGGAAGTCGCGATTGCCGCGGAAGGTGCAGTGCAGGTCCTTCGAGGATCCGAACACAAAACCCCAACCGCTGGCGACGTTACAGGTCAACGTCCCAACCTTGACGCCGTGCGGCGCCGCGTTTGCGGTACCTGCAATGGCGAATGTAGCGAGCGCCGCAGCGCCCATCATCAAGCGAAATTTCTTCTGCATGTCCCGGAATCTCCTATTGCGTTTGCTTGGAATAGCCCTTCGTAAGGGCGAAGGGCATACCATGCCCGCCGCCCCTTGAAACGGCTATTTTATGGGATTGTTCCCCCTACGGCGTGACGTTAATTTA
>DATEZM010000348.1:0-7984 GCA_035255625.1 Rhizomicrobium sp.
GCAGGCGCGCGGCCGGATGAGCGCGCGCGAACTGGCGGCGGAGTTCGAGGTCTCGGTCCGCACTATCCATCGCGACGTCGATCAGCTCAGCGCCGCCGGGATTCCGGTCTATGCCGACCGCGGCCGCAGCGGCGGCTTCGCGCTGCTGGATGGCTATCGCACGAAGCTCACCGGCCTCACGCCCGCCGAAGCCGAGGCGCTGTTCCTCACCGGCCTGCCCGGCCCGGCGGCGCAACTGGGGCTTGCCGCGCCCCTGTCCGGCGCGCGCCTGAAACTCAAAGCGGCGCTGCCGGCGAACCTTCACCAGAACGCGGAGCGGATCGCCTCACGCTTTCATCTGGATCCGGTCGGATGGTTTCGCGGCGCCGATCCGTTGCCGGCACTGCAAACGGTGGCGCAGGCGACGTGGAGCGGGCGCTATCTCAATCTTCGCTACCGCAATTCCGGGCAGACCTATGGGCGCAAGCTCGGGCCGCTCGGCATCGTGCTGAAGGGCGGCGTCTGGTATCTCGTCGCGCAAAGCGGCAACAGCGTGCGGACCTATCGCGTCGAGCAAATTCTGGACGCGCAGGTCAGCGACGAGGCATTTGCGCGGCCGGCGTCCTTCGATCTCGCCAGCCATTGGGAAAAGTCGTCGCGCGCCTACGAAGCCGGCCTCTATCGCACCCAGGCCGAGGTGCGCCTGTCGGCCCGTGGCATGGCGCGGCTGAGCGTCCTGGGCTCGCATGTCGCAAACGCCGCGAGGCAGACGGCCGGCGCGCCCGATCGCGAAGGCTGGCGGCGCTGCACCGTGCCGCTGGAATCCGGCGAGCACGGCATCCGCGAACTCCTGCGCCTGGGCGACGAGATCGAAGTTATCGGGCCTCCCGAGCTGCGGCGTGAATATGCGTCATTGGTGGCCGCCATGGCGCGCCGTTATGGCGCGTCGCGCGCGACCGCGAAAAACTGATCGCGGACCGCACGGAATGTCACTTCGGCGCGGTCTCCGCCACATGATGCGCGACCAGCGGCAGGAGCGCCTTGAGCACCGATCTGTCGGCGTCATCGCCGCCCATGTTCTTGTCCGCGTTCGCAGTCACGAGCAGCGCATTCCCCGTATCCGGAAACAGCAGGACGATGGACCGCCAGGCCTCGTCCGAGCCGCCATGCTCGAGCACCGGGCCCTGCCACGCGAAGAAGTTCTTGTCATAACCCCAATCGAGCCCACCGTCGCTCCCCGGCTGCGGCGATTGCATCAGCTTGTAATCGGCGGCGTTAAGCAACCGGCCGTGCCCTTTCGCACCGTCGAGCTGGTCGATGCAGAACGCCGCCCACGCCGACAGGCTGAGCGAGACACCGCCCGCAGGATTCATCGCCGCTGGAATCTCGTCCGTCACCGCGGCCGGCTTGCCGTCCATATGACCGTGGTTGCCGTCGGGCGGCGGCAGGGCGACGCGCGCGTCGCGCATATCCAGCGGCGCGAAGATTTCACGCTGCATCAGCGCTTCATAGGAAAGACCGGTCGCGTGCTCGGCGATGGCGGCGGCGAGGATGAAGCCGGTGTTGCTGTAGTGGTTCTCCTTGCCCGGCGGCGACACGGGCGCATCGGTCAACGCCAGTTTGAGATAGGCGAAGCGCTGCGCCGGTAGCGGCGTGGAATTGCCAAAGAACGAATCCATGACCTTGGCGATGTCGTGATAGTCGTGCGGCAGGCCGGCGGTGTGCGACAGCATCTGGCGCAGGGTGATGGCGCGGTATTCCGGGCGCGCCGCCGCGGCCAGCGCGGGCCAGGTCGCGCTCAACGGCGCATCCAGCGACAGACGCTTCTGCTCGACGAGTCGCAGGATCATCGTCGCGGTCATCGGCTTGGTGTTGGAGGCGATGAGCCAGGGATCGCCGGTCGTCACCGGATCGGGCTTGCCCATTCTGCGCACCCCGCCGACCGCGATACCCGCGATATGGCCGTCGCCGATGACGACCGCGCCCATGCCCGGAACCTTCGAACTCTTGAGCGCCGCGTCGATGGCCGCCTGCACCGCTGCGGAATCCGCGCCGGCCGCCAGGACCGGCACCGAAAACGCGGCCCACGCCGCCACAGTGATGAGCAACCGCATCCCGCCATCCCCCAATCCGATCACCCACGCCAGATAAGTACGACCGCCTCTCGCGGCAAGCCACTTGGCGGCGCAGTCAGGGCCCAGAATCGCCAAGTAACCGTCTTTGTCGGATGTCGTCCGCGACATGATTGCGCTTCCCGGTGCATGGCGTTCGAAAGAGGGTTGCGGGACTTGCGAGTCGTAGCTAAACGGTCCCCTTAACCTACAGTTCAACGGCACCGAAAGCGCGCTCCCGCGCCGGTCCGTTTGCGCGCGAGCCACCTGGGCCGAGAGGCCCGGGACAACAGAGTTAAAGTATGCCCAAGCGGACCGACATCCACACCGTTCTGATCATCGGCGCCGGGCCCATCGTCATCGGCCAGGCCTGCGAGTTCGACTATTCCGGCGTGCAGGCCTGCAAGGCGCTGAAGGCCGAGGGCTATCGCGTGGTGCTGGTGAACTCCAACCCCGCCACCATCATGACCGATCCGGGCCTGGCGGACGCGACCTATATCGAGCCGATCACACCGGAATTCGTCGAGCAGATCATCGCGCGCGAAAGCGCCAACGTGCCGGCGGGGCGGGTGTTCGCGCTGCTGCCGACCATGGGCGGCCAGACCGCGCTCAATACCGCGCTCTCGTTGCGCAAGCGCGGCACACTCGAGAAATACGGCGTCGAACTGATCGGCGCCTCCGCCGACGCCATCGACAAGGCCGAAGACCGCGAACTGTTCCGCCGCGCGATGCTGAAGATCGGTCTCGAAGTGCCCAAGGGCATCACGCTCAAGGGCGAGGTTCGCCACAAGAAGGATGCCTATGGCGAGTTTCTGTACGACGCCAAGGGCGGCCCGATCATGGAGCTGGCCGCCGAATCCGCCGCGCGGGTGAAAGAGGCACTGGCGCTGGTCGGATTGCCGGCGGTGATCCGTCCCTCCTTCACGCTCGGCGGCACCGGCGGCGGCATCGCCTTCAACCGCGAGGAGTTCTACGAGATCGTCGAGCGCGGCCTCGACGCCTCACCCACCAACGAAGTGCTGATCGAGGAGTCAGTGCTCGGCTGGAAGGAATTCGAGATGGAGGTGGTGCGCGACAAGGCCGACAACGCCATCATCATCTGCTCGATCGAGAACGTCGATCCGATGGGCGTGCACACCGGCGATTCCATCACCGTCGCGCCGTCACTGACGCTGACCGACAAGGAATTCCAGCGCATGCGCAACGCCTCGATCGCGGTGCTGCGCGAGATCGGGGTCGAGACCGGCGGCTCCAACGTGCAGTTCGCGGTCAATCCCGCCGACGGGCGCATGGTCATCATCGAGATGAATCCGCGGGTGTCGCGTTCTTCGGCGCTGGCGTCCAAGGCGACCGGCTTTCCCATCGCCAAGGTCGCGGCGCGCCTCGCCGTCGGCTACACGCTCGACGAGTTGCAGAACGATATCACCCGCGTCACCCCGGCCGCGTTCGAGCCGACCATCGACTATGTCGTCACCAAGATCCCGCGCTTCGCCTTCGAGAAATTCCCCGGCGCCGAACCCCTGCTCACCACCTCGATGAAGTCGGTCGGCGAGGCGATGTCGATCGGCCGCACCTTCGCCGAGTCGCTGCAGAAGGCGCTGCGCTCGATGGAGACCGGGTTGACCGGTCTCGACGAGATCGAACTCGTCGACGAACCGAACGCGATCCGCGCCGCGCTGGCGCGTCCGACCCCCGACCGCCTGCGTCTCGCCGCGCAGGCGATGCGCCTTGGCTTCCCCATGGCGGAGATCGAACGCCTCACCCGCTACGACCCGTGGTTCCTCGGCGAGATCGAAGCCATCGTCGCAACGGAAGAAACGGTACGACGCACCGGCCTGCCGACCGAGGCCGCAGCCATGCGCTTCCTCAAGCAGATGGGCTTTTCCGACGCGCGCCTCGCCACATTGACGGGCAGCAACCGAAAAGCCGTGCGCGCGGCGCGGCTCAAGCTCGGCGTCCATCCGGTCTTCAAGCGCATCGACACCTGCGCCGCCGAGTTCGCGGCGCTGACGCCCTATATGTACTCGACCTACGAGACGCCCTTCGGCGGCTCGGCCGAATGCGAGGCGCGCCCGTCGGACAAGAAGAAGGTCATCATCCTGGGCGGCGGGCCCAACCGCATTGGCCAGGGCATCGAGTTCGACTATTGCTGCTGCCACGCGGCGTTCTCGCTGTCGGCGCAGGGCTTTGAGACCATTATGGTCAACTGCAATCCGGAGACCGTGTCGACCGACTACGACACCTCCGACCGGCTCTATTTCGAGCCGCTCACCGCCGAGGACGTGCTGGAAATCGTGCGCGTCGAGCAGTCGCGCGGCACGCTGGCCGGCGTGATCGTGCAGTTCGGCGGCCAGACGCCGCTCAAGCTCGCCCATACGCTGGTCGAGGAAGGCGTGCCGATCCTCGGCACATCCGCCGACGCGATCGACCTCGCCGAGGACCGCAAGCGTTTCCAGGTTCTGCTGCATGAGCTCAACCTGAAACAGCCGCGCAACGCTACCGCGATGACGGCGGAAGAAACCATCGCCGCCGCGCGCACGATCGGCTATCCGGTGATTCTGCGTCCGTCCTATGTGCTCGGCGGCCGCGGCATGGTGGTGTGCGCCGACGAAGCCAGCCTGAAGGCGCAAGTGCAGTCCGGCGAACTCTTCCGCATCTCGGGCGACAACCCCGTCCTGATCGACGGCTTCCTGCACCACGCCACCGAAGTCGATGTCGACGCGATCTGCGACGATGACGGCCAGGTGTTCGTCGCCGGCATCATGGAGCATATCGAGGAGGCCGGCGTGCATTCGGGCGACTCCGCCTGCGCCCTGCCGCCCCATTCGCTGAAAGCCGCGACCATCGCCGAGATCGAGCGCCAGACGAAGGCCCTCGCCCGCGCCCTGAAAGTCCGTGGACTGATGAATGTGCAATATGCCGTCCAGGGCGACGACATCTATGTGCTGGAGGTCAATCCGCGCGCCAGCCGCACCGTGCCCTTCGTCGCCAAGGCGGTCGGCCTGCCCGTCGCCGCCATCGCCGCGCGCGTCATGGCGGGCGAGAAGCTCGCCGGCTTCGATCTCACGCCGTCTAAGTCGCCGCACATCGCCGTCAAGGAAGCGGTGATGCCCTTTGCGCGCTTCCCCGGCGTCGATCCGATACTCGGTCCGGAGATGAAATCGACCGGCGAGGTGATGGGCATCGACGCGGATTTCGGCCGTGCCTTCGCCAAGAGCCAGATCGGCGCCGGATTCAAACTGCCGCTCGCCGGCAGCGTCTTCATCTCGGTGCGCGACGCCGACAAGGCGCTCGCGATCGGGCCGGCGCGCCAGATGGCGGCGCTGGGCTTCGACATCGTCGCGACCCGCGGCACCGCCAGCGCACTCGAGGCCGCGGGCATCGAGGTCCGGCGCATCAACAAGGTGCTCGAAGGCCGCCCGCATGTCGTCGATGCGCTGAAGAACGGCGAGATCCATCTGGTGTTCAACACCACGGATGGCGCCCAGGCGCTCACTGACTCGATGTCGATCCGGCGCACCGCGCTGACGATGAAGGTGCCCTACTACACCACCCTCGCCGCCGCATCGGCCGCCGCCGCCGCCATCGCAGCCCTGCAGCACGGCGAGATGGATGTCCGCCCGCTTCAGACCTACGCCTGATCCGGCCCGAAAGCGGACAGTATTAGCGCCTCCCCGGCCTTGAAGTTGACAGCATCCGATCCTAGAATCTTATGTTGGCGCCCCCGTATGGGACGAATTAACCAAGGCGTAACAAGGACTTATACACTCTTTGCCAGGAAGCTCGGCCGGCCAACCCGCCACGGCGGGTCCGGGCGGCGCTTCTTTGCCGCTTTTGAGGACGACGTAAGATGGAACGCATCCCGATGACCGCCGCGGGCTTCAAGGCCCTCGAGGACGAGGTCAACCAGCTCAAGACCGTCGAACGCCATGAGATCATCAAGGCGATCGCGGAGGCGCGCGCCCACGGCGACCTGTCGGAGAACGCGGAATATCACGCGGCGAAGGAACGCCAGAGCTTCATCGAGGGCCGCGTCATGGAGCTCGAGGACCAGATCGGCCGCGCCGAGGTGATCGACGTCTCCAAGCTCACCGGCTCGACGATCAAGTTCGGCGCCACCGTCACCCTCGTGGACGAGGATTCCGACGAGAAGCGCAAATACCAGATCGTCGGCGATGTGGAGAGCGACGTGAAGCATGGCCGCATCTCGCTGTCCTCGCCGATCGCACGCGCGCTCATCGGCAAAGGCAAGGGCGACACGGTCGAAGTCTCGACCCCCGGCGGCGCACGGTCGTATGAGATACTCAAGGTCGAGTTTGTGTGAACTGGCGCGCCGTCACGCGCTCTGCTATCATGGGTTGAGTGGCGATAGGAACAATTTCATGCCCTCCAGCTATAGCTTCACCATAGTGTTGGAGCCGCAGGACGAAGGCGGCTTCACCGTGCTCGTTCCTGCGCTGCCGGAAGTCGTGACCGAGGGCGACACCGAGGCCGAGGCTCTTTCGAATGCCGAAGAGGCCATTCGTATTGCATTGTCCTATCGTCACGAACAGGGTCAGAAGATACCGCCGGACGCTGTACCCGAGGTTCGCCGCATAACCGTGGCGGCCTGAATGTCGCCGGCGCGGCTGCCGGCCATTAGCGGCAAACGCGTCATCGATGCTTTGTACAAGGCGGGTTTCGTTTCGGTGCGCATTACTGGGAGCCATCACCTGCTCGTGCTTCCCCGTGACCGGACCAGGGCGGTCACAGTCCCCGTGCACGGCAATCGCGATCTGAAGCCGGGCACGCTGCGCGCCATCATCCGGCAATCCGGATTGACGGTAGATGAGTTCGTCGATCTTCTGTGATTTTCGAACTAACGTCGCATCGCCACTTGCGCGTTCAGCTCCGCGATTTCGATGAAGGTGCCATCCGGCGACAACTCACCGAGCTTGGCGCGCAGGTCGCGCTCGAAGTCCTTTGTCTTTTCACCGAGCCTCTCCGGCGAAGTGGTGGACAGCGAGAACGCCAGCCCGACGATTTCATCCGCCGTGATCGTGCGGCGAATGACCTCGCTCAGGCCCTCGATGCGAGGAAAAGCCGAATCCATCAGCACCGACTCCCGGGAGCGGTATCCGGGGGCGCGCGCCTGCTGGAGATGCACCGACAGGCTGCGGCCATAGACATCGCCGAGATCGCGCAACGTTCGCCGCCAAGCATTCTCGACGGTGGACGGATGATCGTCGTCGAAGAACGCGAGCGCACCGTCCGCTGTCACCAGCCCGTCCAGCGTCTTCAGCGTCGCTTCGCGGTCCATCCAGTGGAACGAGCGGCCCATGGTGACCAGCCGGAACGGACTCATCCCGTCCGGCAGATCGAACGAACTGCCCTGCCGCACATCGAGCGTCACGCCGGCCTCGTCCGCCGCAGCACGGCACGCCGCGACCATGTCCGGCTCGGGATCGATTGCGAGCACACTGAAGCCCATCTTCGCCAGCGGCACCGCCAGTAGACCCGGGCCACAGCCCAGATCCATGACCGCGTCGCCGCGCTTGAGCCCGGTCAGCGCCGCCGTCCGCGCAATCAGCGAATCCGGATAGCCCAGCCGGTAGCGCGCATAAAACGGAACGGCCGACCGAAACCGGCGCGGGTCGAAGGTGGTGTCGGCCATGGCGCTACGCTTTACGGCAACAATTCCGAAGTTGACAGATGGCGAAGCCCCGCTTCGCCTATATTTCTGTGGTACGGTTTTAGACAAACCAATCGATCGGGACACCGCGCTACCGTGGACAACGTGGTCGCTGGGCAACTGTCGAAATCGGACCGAATACCCAGTGGAAGGGCTCGCGCGGCGGTGCTGATATCTGGTCCATGGGCGTTGGGTTAAGAAATTCTGACTACGAGATCAGGCT
>DATEZM010000349.1:0-7909 GCA_035255625.1 Rhizomicrobium sp.
GATCAGCGTCGCGGGAAACCGGCGCGCGGGATAGGCATCGACCGTAAAGCTCGCCTTCGCACCGGTCTTGAGCAGGCCGACATCGGCCTCGTCGATGTCGACGTCGAGCTCCATTTGCGACAGGTCGCTCGCCAGCGTGTACAGCACCGGGATCGTCATCGCCGCGACCACCGTCTGACCGGCGGAGACCTTGCGGTCGAGCACCACGCCATCGATCGGCGAATAGATCGTGGCCTTTTCGAGCGTCGTCTCGTTGGAATTGACTTGGGCGCGCGCCAGCTTCACGCCGGCGTCGGCGCGGGCGAGATCGGCATTGGCGGTGTCGAATTCCTGGCGCGACGCCGCGTTACCCTTCATCAGGGCGGCGGTGCGCCGTTGTGTCTGGGCGGTCTGGGTCAGCGTCGCCTCGGCCTGGGCCAGCGTGGCACGCGATTGGGCGAGCGCCGCTTCGAAAACCAGCGTGTCGATGCGGGCGAGCTTCTGACCTTTCTTTACGCGGTCGTTGAAATCGACGTAGAGCGCATCGATCTTGCCGGACACCTCGGCACCAACATCGACTTCGTTGCGCGGCTGCAGCGTGCCAGTGGCGCTGACCGAAATGGCGAGGTCGGCGCGGGTGATGGCCTGGGTCGTGTAGGCCTGGGCGGGGGCGTGGCCGAAGGCGAGCCACAGACCCACGAAGGCGGCCAGGACGCCGCCGCCTATCCAAAGCCACTGGCTGCGACTGAACCGCGGCACATGAACCGCGTTCAAGCCGAGCCGGGAGGCGAGGTCCGCCTGCTCCCGTTTGCCGTCCGTCAAGGTGTGTTAACCCCAAATCCCGGCACGCATGTAGTCATCCGGACGCTTAAGTGCAATCGGCGGCTGGCATTTCTCTAAGGAGCAATCCCAAGGCTGTCGATGCGGAATGTTTAAGGCCCGTTAACCCTTGGCTCCTAGAACCGGCTGTCAGAAGGGCGGGCCCGATGCCACGCAGAGGTCACTCCGAACCGAGTTTAGAGGAAGACCAGCCGCGGCCCGCGCCGCCGGCCAAGCCGCGCCGCCGGGCGTGGCCCTATGCGGTGCTGCTGCTACTCGCCTGGGGCGCGATTTTCGGCGCGGTGTTCTGGTCGCATTTCCTGTCCGATCTTCCCGACACCACCAAGCTGATGGTGGCGGGTTCCTCCCGCGATGTGACGGTGCTTGATGTGCGAGGCCGGCTGATCACGCGCCGCGGCCTGACGCAGGGCGAGCGGATCGACGTGTCGCGCCTGCCGGCCTATGTGCCGAACGCCTTCATCGCTATCGAGGACCGCCGCTTCCGCTCTCATATCGGCATCGATCCCATCGGCCTGGTACGCGCCGCGTTCGAGAACATGCAGGCAGGCTATGTCCGCCAGGGCGGATCGACGCTGACACAGCAGCTCGCCAAGAACCTGTTCCTCGATCCTAGCCGCACCTTCGAGCGCAAGATCCAGGAGGCGATGCTCGCGCTCTATCTGGAGTCGCGCTACTCCAAGGATCAGATCCTCACGCTTTATCTGAACCGCGTTTATTTCGGTGCCGGCGTCTATGGCATCGAGGCTGCGTCCGAACGCTTTTTCGGCAAGCACGCCGAACAGCTCACCCTGCCGGAGGCCGCGATGCTGGCGGGCAGCGTGAAAGCGCCGGCCAGATACAATCCGCTCGCGGACACCGATGCCTCGATGCAGCGCGCCTCCGTGGTGCTCGGTGCGATGGAGGAATCGGGATTCATCGACGCGCGCACACGGGCGGCAGCCGAAACGACGCGGCCGCGCATCGTGCGCGGCTCCGGCACGCCCGGTTCAGGCTATTTCGCCGACTGGGTGCTCAGCCGGCTGTCGGGTTATATCGGCGACACCGACGACTCGCTGATCGTGGAGACGACCTTCGATCTCGACGCGCAGCAGCAGGCCGAGCGCGCCGTGGCACAAGGCCTCGCCGCGCAGGGGGATGCACTGAATGCGAGCCAGGCGGCGCTGGTGGCGATGACGCCGGACGGCGCGGTGCGCGCCATGGTGGGCGGGCGATCCTACGAGGCGAGTTCGTTCAACCGCGCGACCGATGCACTGCGTCAGCCGGGCTCAGCCTTCAAGCCTTTCGTCTATCTCACGGCCTTCGAGCACGGCCGTACACCAGACGACGTGATGAACGACGGACCGGTCGACATCCATGGCTGGAAGCCGCAGGACTATGAAGGAAAATTCGAAGGCGAGATGAGCCTGACGCAGGCCTTCGCCAAATCCTCCAACGCCATCGCCGCACAGCTCACACAGGAAGTCGGTCCGGCCGCGGTGGTGAAGACGGCGCGCCGGCTGGGCATCGCGTCGCCCCTGGAAGCGGTGTCGTCCCTGGCGCTCGGCACCTCAGACGTGACGCCGCTCGAACTGACATCCGCCTATGTGCCGTTCGCCAATGGCGGGCATGGTGTACAGCCCTTCGCCATCGTCCGCATCAAGACGCGCAGCGGCAAGGTGCTCTATGAGCGCCAGGGTTCCGGCATGGGCGATTTGATGACGCCGCTATCCGACCAGCAGATGACGCGGCTGATGGTGGAGACCGTCACCACCGGCACCGGAAAATCGGCGCGACTCGACGGGCGGCCGACAGCAGGAAAGACCGGCACGACGCAGGATTTCCACGACGCCTGGTTCGTCGGCTTCACCGCGGATCTGGTCTGCGGCGTGTGGATCGGCAATGACGACAACGCGCCGATGGTCCATGCGACGGGCGGCACGCTGCCGGCGAAGATCTTCCACAATTTCATGACGGCGGCCGAGGACGGCTTGCCGGTGAAGCCGCTGCCGGGAGCCCCGACCGCAGGCGACGCGACGATTGCTGCCGCGCCTGTGGCGCCGGCGCCGCAGACGCCCGATGCCGACAAGAAGCCCGGCACGATCGAAGACCTGATCAACAATATCTTCGGCAAGAGCGGGACGTAGACCGTTTACCCGTAGCGGTGCAGCGCCGTGCCGTTCTTGCGCAGCCATGTTTGCGGGCTTTCGATATCGGCGACGAGGCTTTTGACCACGCGCCAGAACCGCGGCGAATGGTTCATCTCGCGCAGATGCGCGACCTCATGCGCCACGACATAGTCGAGCACGAAATCGGGCGCGAGAATAAGCCGCCAGCAATAGGAGATGCTCTTGCTCGTCGAGCACGAGCCCCAGCGGCTGGCGGTGTCGCGTACCGCGACACGGCGCACGCCGGTCTCGATCCGCGCAGCAAATTCGCGGGTGCGCACCTCCAACTGCTTGCGCGCCTCGCGCTTCAGGAAATCGGCGAGCCGGCGCGGCGCATGTTCGACACGGCCGCCCACGCGGATCGTGCAGGCCTCGGCGTCGTGCGTCGTGGGGCCGCGGCTCTCGGAACGGACGATGGCATGTTCGCGGCCGCGGAACGGTATGCGCGCGCCGGGGACGAACGCAATGGGCTTGGGCACGCGGGCGAGCTGACGCGCGATCCATGGCGCCTGGCCCTGCGCGAAATCGAGCGCGCGGTCGAAGGCGCGCTGCGACGGCGCCACGACAAAGACCTCGCCGGTCGACGGATGCACCTTGACGATCAGCCGTCGCGCGCGCGGATTGAGACGCAGCGTCACTTCCACCGCGCGGCCGTCGATCTTGAGCAGTTCGCGGCGATGGGTTGCCAGAGGCTTACGCATACGCTTCCCTGTGTGTTCGGCCGCTCACGGGACTTGCCCCATGACACCTCGCCCGCGCTTCCATCTTGCTTTTCCGGTGCGCTCTCTCGCCGAGGCACGGGACTTTTATGGAAGCCTCCTCGGTTGTCCCGAAGGACGACCGAGCAACGAGTGGATTGATTTCGATTTCTTCGGGCACCAAATCGTGGCGCATTTAAGCGCGGATAAGGACGACGGCAAAGCGTTTAATGTTGTTGACGGCGAAGAAGTGCCCGTGCGGCATTTCGGCGTGATTCTCACAATGGCGCAGTGGCGCGCACTTGCCGACAAACTGTCGCGCGAAAAAGTTCCCTTCATGATTGCACCTGACGTAAGATTCGAAGGCGAGCCCGGCGAGCAGGCGACGTTCTTCATCCGCGACCCGAGCGGCAATGCGCTGGAGTTCAAGGCATTCGACGACGACAGCCGCATCTTCGCGCGCTAGACGAGATACGCATGACGACGGCAAGACAGATCGCATGGCTCGAAGGCGCAGTGGGCGCGGCGATGATCCTGGGCGCGCTCGCTTTTCAGTATATCGGTCACTACCCGCCCTGCGAGATGTGTCATTGGCAGCGTTGGCCGCACATCGCGGCGGCGGCGATCGGGCTGGGCGGCATGATCCTGATCGGCGCCGGCGTGCTTCCTGCGCGCGCGGCCGCTGGCATCGCGATCCTGGCGACGGTGTGCGTCGCAGTCTCGGGCGGGCTCGGTGTGTACCATGCGGGCGTCGAATGGCATCTGTGGAAAGGCCCGACCGCCTGCACGACGGGCTTCCAGTTCAACGGCGGGACGCTCGATCTGAATGCGCGCGTGCCGATGTGCGACCGCGCCGCGTGGCGGCTGTTCGGGATTTCGCTTGCCGGCTACAACGCGGCGATCTCGCTGGCCGCGGCGGCGTTTGGCGCGATCCAACTGGGACGCAAGAGATGAGCCGCAAGCCTCGCCCCGCTTTTCCAGGCACCCACACATCCGACGAAGTGGCGGCGATGATCCGGGTCGATCATGCCGGCGAATATGGCGCGGTGCGCATCTATGAGGGCCAGATGGCGGTGCTGGGCGCGCGCAAGTCCGATACCGCCGAAGCAATCCGCCACATGGCGGAACAGGAGCAGCGGCACCTGAAGGCGTTCGATGCGCTGGTCAATGCGCGCCGTGTGCGGCCGACCGCGCTCGAGCCGGTGTGGCGCGCGGCCGGATTCGCGCTGGGCGCGGCGACCGCGCTGATGGGCGAAAAGGCCGCGATGGCCTGCACGGCGGCCGTGGAAGAAGTGATCGACGATCACTACGCGGCGCAGGTGGCGAAGCTGGGCGACACCGATCCGGAATTGAAAGCGACGGTCGAGGAGTTCCGCGCCGACGAGATCGCCCATCGCGACGCGGCGATCGCGCATGGCGCGGAACAGGCGCCGGGCTACCGCCTGCTGAGCGAGGCGATCAAGGCGGGCTGCCGCATCGCCATCAAGCTATCCGAGAAGATATGAGCGAAGACCGGCACGCGCTGCTGGCGGCGGCGGCCAATCCGCGGCGCGCCACGATCGACGACTCGGGCACGCTGGCGCGGCTGTTCGCCGCCGCCTTCACTGCTGATCCGGTGATGGACTGGATTGCGCGGCCGGCGCCGCAGCGGGCCGCCGCTTTGGAGCAGTTCTTCTTCTGGCTGTTGCGCGTGCGCGCCATTCCGTTCGGCGAGGTGTGGATGAGCGCCGATGCAAGCGTTTGCGCCGCGTGGCTGCCACCGGGCACGCCGGCCTCGCCCGGCGGCTTCTTAGAGCAGATGCGGCTTATGCCGATGTTCCTGCGGCTGTGCGGCTTCCCGCGCCTCGGCCGCGGCTCGGCGATGGGCGATGCGATGGAGAAGAACCATCCGCACGAACCCCACTTCTATCTGGCGTTCATCGCCGTGGCGCCGCGGCTGCAGGGATTAGGCCTGGGCGGCGCAATGCTCGAGGCGACGATCAGGCGCGCCGACGAAGCGGGCGTGCCGGCCTATCTCGAGAACTCCAACCCCAAGAACACGCGGCTCTACGAGCGCGCCGGGTTCGTGGCCGGCAAGAACATCGCACCGAAAGGTGCGCCGCCGCTGATCGCAATGTGGCGGGAGAAGCGAGCCGTCTGAGAGCTAAGGCTCCAACTCGCTGTCCCAGTAGAGATAGTCCGCCCAGCTTTGATGCAGGTAGTTGGGCGGAAACTTGCGGCCGTTGGCGCGCAGCTCGTTGATCGTGGGACGGTGCGGGCGATGCCTGGGATGCATGCCGATGTGCTGCGGCAGGCGTCCGCCCTTCAGCAAATTGCACGGCGCGCAAGCGGTCACCACATTGTCCCAGGTCGTGCGGCCGCCGCGCGAGCGCGGGATAACGTGGTCGAAAGTGAGATCCTCGGCGTCGCCGCAATACTGGCATTCGAAGCGGTCGCGCAGGAACAGGTTGAACCGCGTGAAGGCGGGATTGCGCGCCGGCTTGATATAGGTCTTGAGCGAGACGACCGAGGGGATCTTCATCTCAAAGGAGGGCGAGCGCACCGTGCGGTCGTATTCCTCGAGGATATTCACACGCTCGAGGAAGACCGCCTTGATGGCGTCCTGCCATGACCATAGTGATAGCGGGAAATAGCTGAGCGGCCGGTAATCGGCGTTCAGCACCAGCGCCGGGCAGTTATCGGGGAGGCGCGCGGCTAACACGGAAAGGTCCCTTTGGCGAATACTCCTCTTTGGCGGCGGCACCTTAAGGGCAAAGCGCGCACTCTGCCAAGTTCGCCGGCAAGACTAAGCGATTCGCAGTGACAGAAAGGTAACGCCTCAGCGCAAATGGGCCGCGGAAAGCTCGGCCGCCGCAGCGTCGTATTCCTTGCGGAATGCGGGGTTCTGCATCAGCTCGACGGCAACGACCGTGCCCAGCGTCTGGCCGGCCGCGATGTCGCTGCGGAAATGCATGCCGCAGACGAGACGTTCTTCGGCATAGTCGCGCGCCCGCGCGAGGATTGCCTGCGCCTTGTCGGGCATCAGCGACGCCAGAACACCCGCCATGAGGAATGCCACGGTGGCATGGCCGCTCGGATAAGACGTCGCGGCCGGACCGGGCTTGATCGGCGTGCAGGTCTCCAAACCGGGAATCACGACATAGGGGCGGTCGCGGTGGAAGAGGGCCTTGGGCGTTTTGGTTGCGACTTCTTCTGTCGCGTAGAGATCGGTGAGGAGTTGCGCCGTCGCCGGCAGCTTCGCGAAATCGAAGCCGGGACCGATAGCGGACGCGAACCAGTCGCCGGTCTCGTCCTTGGCGTCGTGCGCCGCCTGCGCCCATTCGTCCGGCGTGCGATGCGCCGCGATCGCCTTCAGCTCGGCGATCTCCGCCGCTTCGCGGGCGGAATCGTTGGCCGGCGGCGGCGGCAGGAGGACGCTGGCATCGATGTCCTTTTCGGCGAGGAATGCGGTAGCACCGGCCGGCACTGCCGGGAACACCAGCATGGCGAATGCCAGGCAGGACAGGGTCGATGCGCGCATTGTTGTCTCCCGAGGGCGATCCCGCCACGGCTAGCAATGCACTGTGACCGGGCCGTGACAGTGGGCGCGAAATTGGGGCGTGGAAGAGCGGGGCGCTAAACCCTGCAATGTATTTCCGGCTCGCGCCGGCGCAGCAGACCGCGAAATGCGGCGGAGAGAAACGTGCTGCCCATCTCCAGCCCGACCTGATCGATACCGTGCCCGAGACCGGGCGCGATGTGCCATTGCACGCAAGCGCCCGCGGCACCAAGTGCCATCGCGGATTCGAGCATCGCCTCGGCGGGGATCATCTGGTCGGCATCGCCGTGCACCATCAGGATCGGCGGCGTGTCGGCAGGTAGCGCTTCGAGCGCTGCACCGCGCGCCAACAGACCGGAATAGCCGACGATCGCGGCCGGCTTCGTGGCGCGCCGCAGCCCGACCTGCAGCGACATCATGGTGCCCTGGCTGAAGCCGACCAGCGCGAGGCGATCCGGCGGCAGCTCAAGACGCGCGAGCTCTGCATCGAGGAAAGCGTCGAGCAGGCCCGCGGCGGATTCGACGCCGCGCTGCATCTCGGACGGTTCGAGACGGGAGATCGCGAACCACTGATAGCCGCTCGGCGCGCCGGCGCAGCGTTCCGGCGCATTGGGCGCGACGAAGGCGGCCGACGGCAGAAGACGCTGCCAATGTGGCGCCAGGCCGATCAGGTCGTTGCCGTCGGCGCCATAGCCGTGACACAGGACGAC
>DATEZM010000350.1:0-8720 GCA_035255625.1 Rhizomicrobium sp.
GAATTCGCCGCTCGATCCAAAAAGCCAGACCGAAGAGAACACGCAGTGGATGATGGCCAACCAGGCCAGCGTCTATAATGGCTGCTGCGCAATCTATGCGCCGCGCTATCGCGAAGGTTCGATCTTCCGCTATCTTGACGCCTCGAAGGCCATCTACAAGCAGTCCGGCGACCTCGCCTATTCCGACGTCGACCGCGCCTTCACCTATTTCCTCGAGCACTATTCCAAGGGGCGGCCTTTCATCATGGCGAGCCACAGCCAGGGCACCGAGCATGCCTTCCATCTCATCCAGGCACGCATCGACGGAACGCCGCTCACCAAGCGCATGGTCGCAGCCTATCTGCTCGGCGGCGGCATCACCGACGCCGAGGTTACGGCGCTGAAGACGGTGCATGCTTGCGACTCTCCGACCGACCTCAACTGCGTGATGCAGTGGGACACGTTCGGTGACGGTGCGAAGGTGAGCGCGAACCCCGAAGGCAGGCAGCTCTGCGTCAACCCGTTGAGCTGGCGGCGCGATGGCAAGATGGCACCCAAAACGCTTGCCAAGGGTGCGGTCCCCGGCAGCGGTAATTTCCAGATCGGCTTCTGGGGCAGCGACATCGCCACCGGCGTGAAATTCGAGCCCCTGGCTGCGCCCGTGAGGAGTAACGAGTGGGCCGAGTGCCGCGGCGGGCGGCTCTTCGTCACCGACCTGAGCGGCACGCCTCTCGCCAAGCTCGATGTTGGCGGCAGGAACTATCACGGCCTCGACTATCCGCTCTTCGCGATGGACATCCGCGAGAACGCGCAGGTGCGGGTCGCGGCCTATCTGGCGCAGCAAGGTCAGCCTTAGCCGGACTTGCTCCGCCCCCTCCCTTCCGCTATACGCCGCGCCTTCATGGCGGCTGCGGTCGCGGGGAGGCCTTTGGGCCTTAAGCCGGATGTCCGGCGCACCCCTCGAACCATAGTCCGGACCGGCATCCCGCCGGGGCGGATTCCACAGCCCAAACAGGGACGTAAAACGAATGGCTCTATACGAGCATCTCCTGATCGCGCGCCAGGACATCAGCGCGCAGCAGGTGGACGCACTGGCGACCCACCTCAAGACCATCGTCGAAGGCGAAGGCGGCAAGGTCGAGAAGCAGGAATATTGGGGCCTGCGCGGTCTCGCCTATCGCATCAAGAAGAATCGCAAGGGGCATTATGTGCTCCTCAACATCAACGCGCCTTCGAACGCCGTCGTCGAACTTGAGCGCCAGCTCAAGATCAACGAAGACGTGCTGCGCTACATCACGGTGAAGGTCGACATGTTCGAGGTTTCCTCGAACAAGAACCGCCGCGACGATCGCCCCGAAGGCGAGCGCAAGCCCGAAACCGAAACGCAGGAGGCCGCATAATGTCTTTTGGTGGCGATCGCGGTGGGCGTGACGGTGGTGGCGGACGCGAAGGCGGCCGTGGCGAAGGCGGTGGCGGACGCGAGGGTGGGCAGCGCCGTCCCTTTTTCCGGCGCAAGAAGACGTGCCCCTTCTCGGGCGCCAATGCGCCGAAGATCGATTACAAGGACGTGAAGCTGCTGCAGCGTTTCATCTCCGAGCGCGGCAAGATCGTGCCGTCGCGCATCACGGCCGTGTCCAACAAGAAGCAGCGCATCCTGGCGAACGCGATCAAGCGCGCGCGCTACATGGCGCTGCTTCCCTATCTCATCGGTTAGGGCGGGAGACGACCATGCAAGTGATCCTGCTCGAACGCGTCGAGAAGCTCGGCCAGATGGGCGACGAGGTGAAGGTCAAGGACGGCTTTGCCCGCAACTATCTGCTGCCGAAGAAGAAGGCTCTGCGCGCCAACAAGACCAACCGCGAATTCTTTTCCGGCCAGAAGGCGCAGCTCGAAGCCCGTAACCTGGAACAGAAGAAGGAAGCCGAGGTCGTCGGCGCCCGTCTCGACGGCAAGACGTTCATGCTGATCCGCCAGGCCGGCGATCGCGGCCAGCTCTACGGCTCGGTCAGCCCGCGCGACATCGCCGGAGCGATCTCCGAGGGCGGCGTCAGCGTCAACCGCACCCAGGTGCCGCTTGACCAGGCGATCAAGGCGATCGGCCTGTTCAAGATCGCGGTGCGTCTGCATCCCGAAGTTCGCGTCAACGTGACGATCAACGTCGCGCGCAGCGAGGACGAGGCCGAGCGCCAGGCCCGCGGCGAGGACGTGCTTGCCGAACGCACCGAGGCGGAAGAAGCCAAGGTCGCGGCGGAAGAGCTGTTCGAAGAAGGCGCCGGCCCGAAGGCGGAAGAAGCCGAAGGCACCGAAGTCTCAGAAGACTGATCGCCGTCAATTTCGATTACTGCCAAGGGCCATCTCGCAGCGTGAGGTGGCCCTTCGCTTTTGCGCAAGGCGCGCCGGTTTCGGGGCTGCGGCACACCTGATAGGCTTGTGCGGGTTGGCACCGGGGGCGACATGGCCGTGATGCGCATTTGCGCCGTTCTCGCGCTGGCTGCGGCCTTGTTCACGCCCGTACAAGCGTCGCCCGAGACGGACAGCGCCGCCGATACGACCAACGCCTGCGTCTACGGTTCCGGCCAAAAGGCCATCGACGCCTGCACGCACACGATCGGCCTCGCGAAGATCGTCGATCCCCCGGATGGCGGAACGCTGGGCGCCGGCGTCTATGCAGACCGCGGCCGGGTCTATGCCGGCATGAAAATGGTCGGGAAGGCGATGGACGATTTCGCGCAAGCGATCCGCCTCGATCCCAAGAACGGGCACACCTACTTTATGCGCGGCCTGGCCTATCTGAACGACATGGATCGCTATGACCTTGCGGTCCAAGACTTCACCACGGCGCTGCGCCTCGATCCAACCTATGAAGAGGTCGTTGTCGATCGCGGTGTCGCCTATCTGGACCTGGGGCAATATGAGCGTGCCCTTCAGGACTTCGACGCCGCTATGCGTCTTGATCCGAAGGACGGCGTGGCGTCCGCCGACCGCGGCACGGCAGAAGACCTGCTCGGCCGCCGCGATCTGGCAATCCCCGCCTATGACGAGGCCATTCGCCGGCAACCCAATCTTGCCTGGGCCTACAGCCAACGCTGCTTGTCGAAATTGTCGATGGGCCAAAGTCCGCGAGCCGCCCTTGCCGATTGCAACAAGGCACTGGAGGTCAAGCAGACCGCCGCGTTCATCAATGCCCCGCGCGGGGCATTGCTGGCGGAACGGGCCCTATTCTTTGCCCTAACTGGAAACGGGGATGCCGCGCGCAAAGACTGTGCGTCCGGCGGTTCCGACGGCGAGAAGGGCCCCCAATCGAGTTATAGACTTTATCTCTGCGGCCTCATTGAAACGAAGGCAGGCGATGCCGCGCGCGGCAACGCCGACATGGCCACCGCCGCCGCCAATCGAGTCGATCCATACTATATGCGTTTGTATGCCGGCTACAGCGCGCCGCCGATTGCATCAGCCGCGTCGGGGCCCGGACGGCTGGAACTGGCGCTGCTCGCCGATGATCCCGCAAGCGCGACGGGCGCGGCGCTGCACGACGCACACGACCCGAACAAGACCTATTTCGTGGCGCGCGACATCACCCTGCCCGGCGATATCGAAGGCATGGATGCCGCTGTGACCGCGCAGGGCGAGCCGGCGCTCGAACTGCACCTTGCCGCCGGCGCACAGAAGCGGATCGGCGATCCGAGTCTGATGGACCACCAGATCGCCTTGGTGCTCGATGGGCGCACAGTGCTCGCGGCCGCGACCGTTCGCGCACCGCTTAGCACCGACATCACGCTGAACGGAAATTTCACCACCGCCGAAATCAATGAACTCGTCGCGGCGATCTATCCACCGTCACACGCGGATTCGTTTCTGGCGTGGATGGAGCGCACCGGGGTCTGGTATCTGGCCGCAGCGTTGTTGCTCATCGCACTAGGCGTGGGCGTGGGCCGGCTGCTGCCGCGGCGGGCCTGACGCCGTTTTTGCCGTTCAGCCTTCGCCGACCGATGCGTGCCAGTCCCGCTCGGCCGCGGCCGCCATTTCAAGGGGGACCGTGGCGAAGTCCCACACGAATTTGAACACGCCGAAGATCATGTTGGCGGACGCGCCATCTTCCGACAGCGGCGTGAGGATCGCTTCGAAGAACTTTGGATCCTGCGCGTACCACGCACCGTCGCCACGTATCCGCAAGGGCTGGCGCTGCGCCACGACGCGGCGATAAACATCGAGCGTCGCAGCCACCGTGTCGGCGCCGAACGGCAAGAGCGCTTCGCTCACCAGCCTGCCCGTCGGCTGCGCCGGGAAATAGGCGTGCAGTTGCGAGCCCACCAGCCGATACCGGAAATCGGCGCCGCCGTCCACGACATCGACCAGTACGACGAACGGCAGCAGATTCTTGATTTCGGACGGAACAACTTGCCCGCGTGATGGCATGGCGCGCGACCCGCGCTTGCGTTCCCAATATCGGCGCAGATCGGCCAGCAAAACAGGCTCTTCGGATTGCGGATTCAATTCGAAGCGGGGGGCTGCCATTTTGCTCCGCGAATCTGGCCTTTATTTGCAACCAGAGACTGTACCCTTGCGGCGCTGGCCGCAATCCGTTGGAGACCGCATTTGCGGACGGCTTCGCGAATGCATTCAGCGGCTACTTTCCAGCAGATCCCATTTGTTGCCGTAGATATCCTCGAACACCGCGACAGTACCATAGGTCTCCGTCTTCGGTTCGCGCACAAACTTCACGCCGCGCTGCGCGAACGCCGCATAGTCGCGCGCGAAATCGCCGGTCTCCAGGAACAGGAAGACGCGTCCACCCGTCTGGTCGCCGATGCGCGCCGCCTGTTCGGGCGACGCCGCCTTGGCCAGAAGCAGCGCCGCGCCGCCGCCCTTCGGCGCCACCCGCACCCAGCGCTTGCCACCGCCGAGATCGGTGTCCTCGAGCAGTTCGAAACCGAGTTTGCCGGTGTACCAGGCAATCGCCGCGTCATAGTCGCGGACGACCAAGGTCAGGTGCGCGATGTGCGGCATCGGTTTCCACGTTTTCAGCCGGTTCGCAGGTGCCCGGCCAGACCTAAAATGGCTGTCGTTTGGCGCCGCATTTTCGGCTATAAAAGCCCCGACGGGTCAAGGACCCCGCCGTCCACCTGACGCCCGGCGTCGTGGACAGGCTTCGTTTCGAAACCGGAAACTTTGCCAAGCGAGGAACCATGTCCGTTGTCGCCCAGACCCGGCGCGTCACCGTGCCCGACATCCGCGCCCACAAGAACGCCAAGCCCGTCGTCTGTCTCACCTGCTACCACGCGCACACCGCGCGGCTGCTCGACGATCATGTCGACCTCATGCTCGTCGGCGACAGCCTCGGCATGGTGATGTACGGCATGGAGACGACGGTCGGCGTCACGCTCGACATGATGATCGCCCATGGCAGGGCGGTGATGCGCGGCTCCAAGCATGCCCTCGTCGTCGTCGACATGCCGTTCGGCTCCTATGAGGAGAGCCCGCAGGTTGCGTTCCGCAACGCCGCGCGCGTCATGCAGGAGACCGGCTGCACCGCCGTCAAGATGGAAGGCGGCACGCGCCTCGCCGAGACTGTGCGCTATCTCACCGAGCGCGGCATTCCCGTGGTGGGCCATATCGGGCTGACGCCGCAAGCGTTCAACGTCACCGGCGGTTTCAAGACGCAAGGCCGCACGGAAGCGGAATGGCCGGCGATCGAGGCCGACGCCAAGGCGATAGCCGAGGCCGGCGCCTTTGCCATCGTGCTCGAAGGCATGGCCGAGCCGCTGGCCGCCAAGATCACGCGACAGATCGCGATCTCGACCATCGGCATCGGCGCCTCGCCGCAATGCGACGGGCAGATACTGGTGATGGAAGACATGCTGGGGCTGAACCCGAACCCGCCGAAATTCGTGCGCCAATATGCGAGCCTCGGCCCCGACATCGAAACCGCCGTGAAGGCCTATGCCGCCGATGTCCGCGACCGCCGCTTCCCCGGCAAGGAAAACGTCTACACGATGAAGAAGGCGGGTTGAGCGCGCCTCTCGAAGAACCGCGCCCAAAATTTATCGGACGATGAATTGTGGTTCCGAATCAAAGCTTTGGAAACCAACTCCGCGCGCGTTTGCACTGAATTTCTTAATTATTCCCCGCCTAGGATTTGACCTGATGCGCTTCAAGCGGGCCTCGCGAGCTCGCGGCCAGGGCGCGTCGGGGAGTCAGTCATGGCGTCCGAACATTTGCGTCGCTTCGAGCAAGGACAGCCGGCTCAGGTCGAACTCCTGCTTGCCCTGGACGGCATCGTCGTCGACGTCGAGCCGGACCATGCGGTTCAGAGCTTGTGCGATTCGATTGCCGTCGGCGAACCGCTTCCGGTGCATGCCCTCGAGCGCAGCTTCTTCGAGTGCAACCGGCGCTGGATCGCCGAGGAAGACGAGCGCCGCGGCACGATCAATCTCAAGCTGAACGATCGCGACGGGCGCACCTGCCGTGCCGTCGCCCGGCTGAGCAACCAGGGCGATGGCTATGTTCGTGTCAGCCTGTGGGCCGACGAATTGTCGACGGCGCGGCTGGCCGAGAGCCAGATGCGCCGCGCGGTGGAAGGTTCGCGCCAGGGCATCGTGGTGATTACCGCCACCGAAATCCTCTACATGAACGACGGCTACGCCCATCTTCTCGGCTACGCGTCCGGCAAGGAATTGATGTCGGTGCATACCACGCTGACCGAGGAGTACATCCATCCCGACGACCGTCAGATGATCCGCGAGCGTATCGAAGCGCGCGTTGCCGGCCTTCCCGTTCCCGAGAGCTATGAGTACCGGCTGATCCGGCGCGACGGCTCGCCCTGCTGGGTCTCCGTCACCGCCGCCCGCGTCAACTGGGACGGCAAGTCCGCTTCGCTCTCATGGATCACCGATATTTCGGCGCGAAAGCAGATCGAAGAGGAGCTGATCAAGAGCAAGGAGGCGGCCGAGTTCGCGAGCCGCAGCAAGACCGAATTCCTGGCGAATATGAGCCACGAGCTGCGCACGCCCCTGAACGCGATCATCGGCTTCTCGGAGGTCATCCAGACCGCGATGTTCGGTCCCGTGCCGCAGCGCTACGTCGAATACGCTCACGACATCCATACGAGCGGCCTGCATCTGCTCGACCTCATCAACGACATCCTCAACCTGTCGAAGATCGAGGCCGGCAAGCTCGAACTTCACGAGAGCCTTGTCAGCGTCAAGGACGCCGTGGAGGAGTGTTATGCCCTGCTGCGCGGCAGCGCCGAGAAGGGCTCGGTCGGACTGCGCCTGCACACCGATGACGGAAATTGCCTGCTGCGCGCCGACCCGCGCGCCGTGAAGCAGATTCTGCTGAACTTCCTTTCCAACGCCGTGAAGTTTACGCCGGCGGGCGGTGAGGTCGTCACCAATGTCGATGTCGATGGGCAAGGGCGCATGCGGGTGTCGGTGTCCGACACCGGCATCGGCATGAGCGCAGCGGACATCAAGATCGCCTTGACGCCATTCGGACAGATCGACTCCAGGATCGCGCGCAAGCACCAGGGCACCGGCCTCGGCCTCCCCCTGGCCAAGTCGCTGCTCGACCTGCACGACGGAAAGCTGCTGATCGCGAGCGAGCCCAACAAGGGAACGACGCTGATCGCGCTGTTCCCGTCCGGCCGCGTCCGGCATGCTGCCAATTCCGCGCAGGCCTGACGCGCCGGACGCTGCGCGGGCCCCGGCAGGTCGGCCTCCCGGCATGAACAAGACGCAAGTTGCGCCTTGATCCCTGAGCGGCTAAATCATCCCGCTCGGTCAATATCTTGGCAATTCGGCCCCCGGCAAACGAGGTTCTTTCAGTGAGCGACATCTTCCGGGAAGTCGAGGAGGAAGTCCGCCGCGAACGCTTCGAGCAGCTCTGGAAGCAGTACGGGGACTATGTGATTGCAGCCGTGGCGCTCGTGATCATCGCCATCGCCGGCTTCGAGCTGTGGCAGCGCTACGAGCAGAACCAGAGCCTGAAGGCGTCGGAGACGCTGATCGCCGCCCAGGACCTGGCCGAAAGCGGCGACTTCTCCCGCGCCAACCCCGCCTTCGCGGTCGTCGCGCGCGACGCCCCGGGCGGCTATGCCGAGATGGCCAGGCTGTCGGAAGCGGGCGCCCTCGTCCGCGCCGGCCAGCACGACGAAGCAATACAGATCTACAAGTCGGTCGCGGCCGACGACAGCGGCCCGCTCGGCAGCGTCGCCCTGATCCGCGCCGGCTGGGCTGGCGCCGAGGACATGTCCAAGCGCGACCTTCAGACCCTGCTCGCGCCCCTGACCGATCCAACCAGCCCCTGGCGTCACGCGGCAGGCGAGATTCTTGCCTTCGCCGACTATCGTGCCGGCGACACAGTGGCGGCGATGAAGGAATTCCGGGCGCTGTCTGACGACAAGGACGCCACCGACACCACAAGACGCCGTGCCGCCGCGATAGCAGCGTTCCTGAAGGAAGGCGGCATGCGCAATTTCGGCACCGTTCCTCCGCCTGCGCCGGCCGCTCCGCCGCCCGGCACCGCCCCGCCAAACGGTACACCGCAGCCATGACCAACAATCAGGTCCGCACCATCGCCGTCGTCCTGGCGGTGAGCTTTCTCGCCGCCAGCTGCAGCGTCATGGACACCGTCGACAACTGGTTCTCCGATACCGGCAAGAAGTCCAAGCTGCGCGGCGAGCGCATCTCGGTGATGACGGCCGACGAGTCGTTGCGCATCGACGACACGCTCAAGAGCGCGCC
>DATEZM010000351.1:0-8489 GCA_035255625.1 Rhizomicrobium sp.
CGTCGCGCCATGCATGACATTGCCCGGCTCCAGCACCACGACCAAAGCGAGCCAGAAGACGAATCCCAGGACGAATTCCTGGGTCAGGTCGGACAGGCGCTGCGTTGTCGGGAAGGGCATGGCGTGAACTTGCGCCAAACCGCTCGGACGCGTCCAGAGCCCTGAGTAAGCACGGCTTTTGTGACGAGCCGTGGCGAATCCGGGATGGGCGGTGGCCGCGAACCCTATCGGCGGCACGTGCGCCCTCCCACATTCATCCCGCACGAAGCGGGAGAAATTCATGTCGCGTTGGTGGTTCGCCGGCTTGCCGGTTTTGCTCTTTTCGTCTGTGGCGTTCGCCGAAGCGCCCGTCGCGATCCCGCAGGCGAGCGCTGCGGCCATCGCGACCATGCAGGCCCATGATCTCATCTGGGGCCTTGCCCAGCTCGCCGCCCTCGCACTGCCGGCATTTCTTCTGTTCACCGGGCTCGGCGCGCGGCTGCGCACCGCCTGCGCCGGGCTCGCGCGCGGCAGCCGCTATCTGACGCTCACCCTGTTCGCGGCGGTCTATCTGGTCCTGGCGGCCCTCGTCGCCGGCTCCTTCGATTACTGGCGTGATATCGCGAGCGAACAAAGCCTCGGCCACCACGGCGCGCCGCTCGCGCCGTGGCTGGTGTCGGAGATCGTGCCGCTGCTCGTCAAGATCGTCGCCGCCGCGCTGTTCCTGTGGATTCCGTTCTGGCTGATCCGGATAAGCCCGCGCCGCTGGTGGCTCTATGGCGCACTCGCCCTTATCCCGGTTGCGTTCGCCGTGCTCGTCGCGCTGCCGGTATTCGTCGATCCGTTGACGACGGACTACAAGCCGCTCAACGATCCCAAGCTTGCCGCCCAGATCGAGGCGCTTGCCGCACGCTGCGGCGTGCCGCCCATCCCGATCTTCGTCGGCGGCGGCGACGACACCGTGGTCGGTCTCGGCCCAACCAACCGCATCGTGCTCGAAGATCACATCGAACGCGTCGAGACGCCCGCCCAGATCGCCGGCACCATCGGCCATGAGCTCAAGCACTATATCATGGGCGACAATTACAAGGCGCTCGCCATCATCGCGGCCATCCTGCTCGTCGGCTTCTGGCTGGTGAACCGGCTCGGTCGCGGCGCGATCGCGCGCTGGCACAGATGGTTTGGCGTCGACGATCTCGCCGATCCGGCGGCGCTGCCGCTCGCGGTGCTGATCCTGTTCGGCTTCTGGCTCTGCGTGCTGCCGTTGTTCAACTGGGAGGCCCGCTCGATCGAGCACGAGGCCGACCGTTTCGGCCTCGAACTGACGCGCTCCAATCGCGCCAGTGCCGAGCTCTATGCCGGGTGGGCGAAAGACTATGCGCCTGATTACGACTGGTTCTTCCGCACCTTCCGCGCCACGCATCCGTCTATCGCCGAACGCATCCGCTTCGCGAACGACTACCGGCCGTGGGAGAAAGGCGAGCCGCTGGTTTACGGGGACGTGTGCAAGCCTAAGCCCTAGTCCTTCGCCCGCTCCACATACGATCCGTCCTCGGTCATCACGACGACGCGTGTGCCCGGCACGATGTGGGTCGGCACCATGGTCTTGACCCCGTTCGACAGCAGCGCCGGCTTGAATGAGCCCGACGCGGTCTGCCCCTTCACCACCGGCTCGGTCTCGACCACTTCGAAAGTGGCGCGCTGCGGGATTTCCATCGAGATCGGATTGCCCTCGAACAGCTGCAGCTGCACTTCCATGTTTTCCATCAGGTAGGGCCCAAATCCGCCGACGACGTTCTCGCCGACATGCACCTGGTCGAAGGTCTCGGGCTGCATGAACACCCAGTGATCGCCGTCCTGATAGAGGTAGTTGAATTTCTGCGACTCGACGAAGGCCTTTTCCACGCTGTCGGTGGTTCGCAGCCGCTCCACCACCTTCAGCCCGTCGGGAATGCGGCGCATTTCGAGATGCGTCACCGGCGTGCCCTTGCCGGGATGGATATTCTCCGCCGTGATGACGATGTAGAGCTTGTTGTCCTTCTCGATCACATTGCCCTTGCGCACGGAACTGGCGATGACGGAAACCACGGGAGACCTCGTAAGCGGGAGGGCGGCTCATAGCAGGCCGCACCGCCCCGGCCAAGGTCTATGGCGCGCCCGTCGCCCGTGTCGGCGTGAAGTCGGGCGGCCGGACGTGGATCTGTGGTCCGGTCGGAGCGCCCGCGAAATCCGTCCATCGCCGCGCCTCGAAGTCGAACAGCTTGCAGGCCTTGAGGATGCGGCGGTATTCGGCAAGCGACAGCGTGTATTCCTTGATCTCGCCGCCGGCCCGCGCCTTTAGTGCCTCCTGTGCCTGCGGCAAGGCATAGACCGGAGTGCCGACATTCGTGTGGTGCGCTGGATGCGCCATCACATCGCTGTAGAGCGGGAAGATGTCGATCGGCATCTTGACATGCACGGTGCCCAGCACGTTGCCGTTATAGGCGCTCCACGCGCGCTCGCGGTCGAACCACGCGACCTCGGGATGGGTGTGGTTGAGATAGACCGTGATGCCGGCGAGATGATGCCAGGCGGCGAACGGCACGCCCCAGCCCAGCGTCAGCACCAGCCAGAGCGGGCGATGCGGCGCCAGCACCCCGCCCAGCCATCCGACCGCGGCGAGGGTCGCTGCGAAGCCCAGCAGCACTAAGACGGTGTCGGGCAGGTGGCGGAGCCACTGCGCGCGCGCCTGGCGCCACATCGGGGCGATCATCAGCGCGATCCATATCTCGAAGAAATAGTATGGCGCGGGCCCGAAGGCGCTGCGATAGACGCGCTCGACGAAGCGCCGCGCCGGCGAGGCATTGGCATATTCGCGCGGGCTCATCGGCGCCCATACCGGGTCGACGCCTTTGAGGTTCGTGCGGCCATGATGGTTGCCGTTATGCGCGACGCGCCACAGGCTGACGGAATGGACCACCGGAATGAAGGCGAAGCGCCCGAGCCACAGATTCCACCGCCGCCCCGGCACGAACGCGCCGTGGCAGCAATCGTGCCCGACGATGAACAACATGGCGATGCAGATGCCGTTGCCGATTCCCGCCGCGAAGTTCAGCGCCAATGGAAACGGCCCTACTGCGTCGATCAGCGTCGCGCCGTAGAGCACGGCATAGGTCGCGAAGATGGAAAGGCCCCGCGCCAGCGAGCGCTGGTCGGCGCGCGGCTCCACGCGAACGGCATCGATCGCTATGGTCGCGTCGACGACCTCCATATCCCGCCATTCTCCGAGACTTTTGTTGTCGGGCGGACTGTAGCGGGAGAGGCCTAACGGAGCCTTGCCGGATGCTGTGCAATGCAACCGCCGCGATTCATCGTCAACGTGCGGTTAATGGGCAGGCGGCGTCGTCGGCTGGAAGTCGAAATCGCACCAGCAGTCGCGCTCGGTGTCGTAGAGCTTGCAGCTGCGCACCAGCTGCATGTGATAGGCCGGCGTCCAGCGCACGCTGATGACTTCCTCGCCGTGGCTTTCTTCCAGGCTGCGCTGCGCCGCCTTGAGAGAATACATCGGAATGATCGGGTTGAGGTGATGCGCGCTGTGCTGCATCAGGCGGTGGAAGAGGACGTCGAACATTTCGGGGAAGCGGATGCGCACCGTGCCGTGCAGCTTCTGCGCCGGGGTCGATGGCCGCCCCGTCGGCATCGACCACTTCACGCGCGGCCCGGTGTGCTGGATCACGGTCACGAACGAGATGAACAGGTTCCACACCAGGAACGGAATGACGACGCCGAAAACTGCGGCATTGGCGAACGCCATGCCCCAGCCCGGCGTTGCGCCATAGCTGTGCGACAGCCAGGTCAGCCCGGCGAGCAACGTGGCGAGCCAGAGATAGACGAGGGCGAAGTCGAGATAGTCGCGCGCCTTCAAGCCGCCGCGCGGCAGGAAGATGTCCCGCGCCCAGATGTCGATAAGATAGAATAAGGGCTGGCCCCAGACGCTACGCTGGAAGCGATAATAGGCCTGGGCGCCCGGCGACGCCGCGCGATAGCCAGCGACCGACATCGGCGGATAGGCGTTATCGACCCCGATCTGCGCCGTGTAGCGGTGATGCACCTGGTTGTGGTGGAAGGCCCAGCGGCTCAAGGGATGCAGAGCGGGTAGGAAGCCGATCGTCCCGATCAACCGGTTGAGCCAGGAGTAGCGCGTGCCGCCGCGATGGGCGCAATCGTGGCCGATGATCGCCAGCGTCGACACCAGCACGCCGGCGACGACCGACAGGAGCAGCTTCTCCCACAGCGGCGTCAGCAGCACCGCGTCCACCACCGCAACCGCATAGAGCGCGAACTCGGCGATCAGCAGGGCAAGCGGGCGGAACAGGTGCCGGGTGACGAACGGCACGAGGCTCAGGTCGGCGCGGTCGGCAGCCAATACGGTCATGGCGTCATGTCGGTCATTCTCGCGAGTGGTTATCATACATTAACCCTCGCAGGCACTCCAGCCGCGCGCGCCCCGGCCGCGGACTACGCAAATGCTTTTGGGTTCCGGTCTTCCGATCGCTGTTCGGCGCGGCTTTTGGCAATCGGGCGCCGCCTCGGTTAGGAAAGACGCGCCATGAGCTCCGATCCCTCGCCCTGGTGGTCCACCCACGTCCATGCCGACCGTCGGCTGCTGCTAGGCCAGCGCAATAATATCAGGAAGGCAATACGTACCCGTTTTGAGGACCAGGGCTTCACCGAGGTCGAATGCGGCGCCCTCGCCGTCTCGCCCGGCAATGAGGCGCATCTGCATGCTTTTGCCACCGAGGCGGTGACGACGGCTGGCGAGCGGCGCACGCTCTATCTCCACACCTCGCCGGAATTCGCAGCCAAGAAGCTGCTCGCCGCGGGTGAGACGCGCATCTTCGAATTCGCCCGCGTGTTTCGCAATCGAGAGCGCGGTGCGCTCCATGCGCCAGAATTCACGATGCTGGAATGGTACCGCGCGAACGAGCCCTACGAGACCGTGCAACGCGACTGCATCGATCTCCTGCGGCTGACGATCGACACGGTCGGCGCGAAGGAGTTCCGCTTCCGCGACCGCGTCTGTGATCCCCGCGCTGAGCCGCAAAGATTGACGGTGGCCGAGGCGTTTTCCCATCACGCTGGCCTCGACCTTCTTTCGACCCTTTTGCCGAACGGCGAAGGCGACCGCGACGCTCTGGCGACGAAAGCGCGCCGTGCCGGGTTCGCTGTTGCCGACCACGACAACTGGTCCGACATTTTCAGCAAAGTTCTGGTCGCCGCGGTGGAGCGCAAGCTAGGCAACGGCGTTCCAACGCTCCTGTACGAATATCCGCGCTGCGAAGCGGCCCTTGCCCGCGCCGCCCCGCACGACGCCCGCGTCGCCGAGCGCTTCGAACTCTATTCCTGCGGCGTCGAACTCGCCAACGGCTTCGGCGAGCTTACCGACCCGGTCGAACAACGCCGTCGCTTCGAAGCCGAAATGGCGGAGAAGCAGCGCATTTATGGCGAGCGCTATCCGATCGACGAAGATTTCCTCGCCGCGCTCGAACATATGCCGACCGCCAGCGGCGTTGCACTCGGCTTCGACCGCCTGGTTATGCTCGCTACCGGCGCACCGCGCATCGACGACGTGCTGTGGACGCCAGCGCCTTAGTGGGCCCAGAGCGGCATGACGAAGATCGCTGCGTTCACCGCGAAACCGAGGTTCCAGATCAGTGTTCGCGACCAGGGATAGTTGAGAAGATAGGCCGCGACGAACGCCAACCGCAGCAGCACGAATCCGATGGCCAACAAATCGATCAAGTGCTGCGGCGCATGGCGGAACTCCGCGAGCAACACGGCCACCGCGAAAAACGGGAACGTCTCGATGCCGTTGTTGTGAGCGCCGAGAGCACGTGCGCGCAGCGGCGCGGCATAAAACGCCGGATCGCGCGGTTTTGCGTTGTCGAATTCGCGGTAGCCTAGCGGCTTGAAGGGCGCGATCGTGAGCAGATAGATCAGCACCGCGGCGAGCAGCATCCACTCGGCGATCGTCATCGCTGCCCTTTGAAGAACGCACTCACCTTGTGGCGCGTCTGTTCCCACCACACCACGCGGGCATTGGTCACCCAGTTGAGCTGGATGACGCGGCGTTCGCCGGCGAAGGCTTCGAAGCCGTGCCAGGCATTGGGCTTGTTCTCGAACACCAGCAGCGTGCCCTCATCGGGTGGCACTTCGGCGATCACATCGTTGAGGTTGTCGGGCGAATGCAGCAGCCGCAGGCGCCCACCCGGTGCTTCCCATTTGCCGTTCATGTAGATCAGCACGGTGACGAGTTTGGTGACGCTGTCGGTGTGAATCTGGCCATCGCGCTCGGCCGAGATGCCGCGCACCGTCACCATGTCGGGCCGCGACGACAGATCCATCCCGAGCTTGTCTGCCACTGCCGCCTTGAACGCCGGCCCGCGGATTGCATCCATGAACCGCTCGAAGGCCGGCCCGTAGGTCAGCGTCGGCAACGGGAAACTACCTGCCGCGCCGACGCGTGGAAAATCGGCGTTGATCGCGTCCAGCGCCTCGCGCTTCACGAATCCCGGCACGAGGAAGTGGGGAAACGGTTCGCGCGCCAGTGTCGCGGCGCGGACCTTGTCGACGTCGATCGGTGGCTCAGCGGTACTCGGCATTGATGTCGACCAGCCTGGCGCCGCCCGGGCACAGCTCGCGCTCGCCGAGCTTGTTCAGCGGCACCGCCGTCGTGTTCAACCCGTCATGCAGATCTTCCGCCTGCTCCTCGACATAGAGCAGCCCGGTCAGCACTTCACCCTTGTTATGATGATGCTGGAGAAACGCCATCGCCTTGGCACGGTCGGTCGGATCGTAATCGGCATCCAGCTTGGAGAGCTTGAGGAAGGTACCGTCATGCTGCTGCACCATCTGCACGGTGCCGGGTTCGTGATCGACCGTGATGGGCGCGCGGCCTTCCATGAAGTCGAGCCGGTTCACCGCTTCGTTATGCTCGCGCACGAAGTCGTAGGACTTGGTCGATTGCGGGTTGTTGTTGAACTGCACGCAGGGACTGATCACGTCCAGGATCGCCGAGCCCTTGTGCTGGATCGCGGCCTTCAGCAGCGGCACGAGCTGCTTCTTGTCGCCGCTGAACGAGCGCGCCACAAACGTTGCGCCGAGCACCAGCGCCAGGCTGACCAGATCGATGGGACTGTCGGCGTTGACGGCGGTCTTGCTGCGCGAACCCTTGTCGGCAGTGGCGGAGAACTGGCCCTTGGTCAGGCCATAGACGCCGTTGTTCTCGCAGATATAGACCATGTTCACGCCGCGCCGAACGCAATGGGCGAACTGGCCGAGTCCGATGGATGCCGAGTCGCCGTCGCCCGAAACGCCCAAATAAATTAGATCGCGATTGGCGAGATTGGCACCGGTCAAGACGCTCGGCATGCGGCCGTGTACGCTGTTGAAGCCGTGCGCATTGCCGAGGAAATAGTCCGGCGTCTTCGACGAACAGCCGATGCCCGACAGCTTCGCCACGCGATAGGGCTCGAGGTCGAGCTCATAGGCCGCCTGGATCAGCGCCGCCGAGATCGAATCATGACCGCAGCCGGCGCACAGCGTCGAGATCGAACCTTCATAGTCGCGATGGGTGAAGCCGAGCTTGTTGGGCTTGAGCCCCGGGTGATGCAGCTTCGGCTTGGCGATGTAGGTCATTCCGCCGCTTCCTTGCGAGTCAGCTTCGTCCGCTCGGCGATCGCGCTCGTGATAAAGCGTGCCGTGATCGGCGTGCCGTCATAATGCAGGATGGAGATAAAGCGCGCCGGATCGATGGCGCATTCGTTGACCATCAGCTTCTGCATCTGCGCATCGCGGTTCTGCTCGACCACGAACACCTGGTCGTGCGCCGCCACGAAGTCCACGACGTCCTCGGCAAACGGGAAGGCACGTACGCGCAGCGTGTTCAGATGAATACCCTGCCTCTCCAGCGCAGCCAGCGCCTCGTCCATCGCCGGCGCGGTCGAGCCGTAATAGATCACGCCGTATTTTGTCTTCTCGCGCGCGTTGCGGCGGACCGGCGCCGGCACCAGGCTCTTGGCGGTCTCGAGTTTCCGCAGCAACCGCTGCATGTTGTAGACGTAGTCTGCGCCTTCCTCGGAATATTTCGCCATCGTGTTGCGGGAGGAGCCGCGGGTGAAATAGGCGCCCTTGGACGGATGCGTCGCGGGCAGGGTGCGATAGGGAATCGCATCGCCGTCGACGTCGGTATAGCGGCCGAAGAACTTGCCCGCCTCCAACTCCTCCGCCGTGATGATCTTGCCGCGGTCGTATGTGCGGCTGTCGTCCCAGGTGAGCGGCTTGCACAGCCAGTCGTTCATGCCGATGTCGAGGTCGAGCATCACGAACACCGGTGTTTGCAGCCGCTCGGCGAGATCGAACGCCTGCGCCGCGAACTCGAACGCCTCGTGCGGGTCTTCCGGGAACAGCAGCACGTGCTTGGTGTCGCCATGGCTCGCATAGGCGGCTAGCAGGATGTCGGATTGCTGGGT
>DATEZM010000352.1:0-8734 GCA_035255625.1 Rhizomicrobium sp.
GCAAAATTTCAAGCCTTTCGGGCCGCTCGAACAGGCCTTTCAGGCGGTCCGGCAAGGGCGGCGGCGCACCGGTGGCGCGGGCGACCGCATCGGGGAACTTGGCCGGATGGGCGGTCGAGAGCACGACGACGTTGCGCTCCCTGGGTTCCCACCAAGGCAGCGCCGCGGCCAGGGCGACGGCGGTGTGCGGATCGATGGTCTCGCCGAAATCGCGCTTGGCGAGCGCCATCGTCTCGATCGTCCTGGCGTCGTCGCAGGCGAAGGCAGCATAGCGCTCGCGCAGGGCAGCCAGCACGCGCGGCGGGATGACGAGGCGGCCATCGCGCGCGAAATCGGTCATGGCCTGGCGCAGCCAACCGGCATCACGGCCGGCGGCCTCGAACAGCGCACGCTCGAAATTGCTCGCAACCTGGATGTCCATCGAGGGACTGAGCGAGGCGCGGACGGACCGCCGCTCATAGACGCCATCGTTCAGGGCGCGGGCGAGGATGTCGTTGGCGTTGGTCGCGACGACGAGCTTCTCGATGTCGAGCCCCATGCGCATCGCCGCTTCGCCGGCGAAGACATCGCCGAAGTTTCCGGTCGGCACGACGAAGACGGGACTGCCGCCGATCTGCGCCGCGGCGAAGTAGTAGACGGCCTGCACCGCGATGCGGACGAAATTGATTGAGTTGACGGCGGTGAGCGACACGTCCTGCGCGAAGGGCGCGTCGGCGAATAGCGCCTTCACCAGAGCCTGTGCGTCGTCGAATGTGCCTTCGAGCGCAATGTTGTGGACGTTGGCATGCGGCGCGGTCGTCATCTGGCGGCGCTGGACCTCGCTGACGCGGTCTTTAGGGTGCAGCACGAAGACGTCGATGTTTGGGAGGCCACCGAGCGCGGCGATGGCCGCCGAACCGGTGTCGCCCGAGGTCGCCACTACTACTGTGGCGCGACCGCCGCGGCGAGCCAGCGCGCGCGCGAACAGCCGGCCGAGAACCTGAAGCGCCAGATCCTTGAAGGCCAGCGTGGGGCCGTGGAACAGCTCGAGGATGTAAAGCCCTGGCGCAATCGCTCGGATCGGAACGATGAGGGAATCGTCGAAACCGGCATAGGCCGCGGCGACATCGGCGTGGAGTTCGGAACGCGTGAATGCATCGCCCGTGAAGCGCGCCAGGATGTCGGTGGCGATGCCGTCGTAGTCGTCACTGGCGCGGCGGCGCAGACCTGCGATCTCCAATGCCGAAAAGCGCGGCCAGCTTTCCGGCAGGTAGAGTCCGCCATCCGGCGCCAGGCCCGCGAGCAGTACGTCGGCGAAACCAGCCCTGGGGGCCTGGCCGCGCGTGCTCACATAATATTGATCATTGTTTGCAGGATTCGACACTTTCAGTCTCGCGCAGCCGGCCGGCGGAAGGACAGCCTGCCGATCGACACATGATAGGCGATGTAGACCGCCAGCAGTCCTGCCGCCATCAGGAACCAGGTGATCGCGTATTGCAGGTGCTCGTTGCGGAAGGTGACGACGGTCTGTCCGCCCTTCGGCCAGCCGCCGGAATTGGGCGTTGCACCGGCCTCGATCAGCACGGGCGCGACCAGTGCGATGCCATCGGCACGGGCGATAGACGCGACGTCGCGGGAATACCAGATGCGGTGGGCCAGATCGGGCGGCGGCGTGAAGGCGCCGGCGCCCTGTGACTCGCGCCAGACACCGACGACATGCGTCTCGCCAGCGAGAATGCCGCGTGGCCGCGTGACAGGGTCGAGCAGAGCGCGCGGGACGATGCCGCGGTCAATCAGAAGCGCGCGGCCGTCATCGGTGCGGAACGGAACGACCACGTGATAGACCGGCGCGCCATCCGCATCCGTGCCGTAGACGTAGGACTCTTTCGCATTGTCGAAACGTCCGGCGAGCGCCACGCGGTGGTACTGCGCATCGGACCCGAGCGCCAAGATGCGGTCGAGCGGCAGAGGCGCCGCGACGAGATTGCGGTTCACCTGATCGATCAGGGTGAGCTTCCATTGCAGGCGCTGGAGCTGCCAGACACCGAGCCCGATCAGGAACGCGAACAGGATGGCGCAAGCGACTGTGATGCCGGGGAGCGGACGAAAGTGCATCTCACCCTACGATCCGTCCTTCACCCGCCTTGTGCTGGTATTGTAGTACCAGCAGCGCTGCTTTGGTGACGCGCAGGAAGAACAGCGTGAGGAGCGCGATCACCGGCGTCCACAGGACGGCGTGGACCCAGAGCGGCGGCGAAAATGTGAACTCGACCCAGAGCGCCAGTCCGCAGACGATGGCGCCGACGACGAGGATGACGAGCGCAGCCGCACCGTCGCCCACATCGAACGAGCGGAAATTTTGTCCGCATACGGAGCATTCCGGCGCAATAGACAAATAGCCGTCGAACAGTCTCCCCTGCCCGCATTTCGGACATCGCCCCAGCAGGCTCGCCTGCAGCGTGCCGGGCGCGCTCACGTCACGTCAGCCGACCGTCACCGGGCCGGCACCCCAGACATAGATGCAAGCGAACAGGAACAGCCACACCACATCGACGAAATGCCAGTACCAAGCCGCCGCTTCGAAGCCGAAGTGGCGGGTCGGCGTGAACTGGCCGGCGATGGCGCGGAACAGGCAAACGGCCAGGAAGATCGTGCCGATGATGACGTGGAAGCCGTGGAAGCCAGTTGCCATGAAGAAGGTCGAGCCGTAGATCGCGCCCAGATCGCCGCCGCCGGCGATCATCGCCTTCGACGCCGGGTTGATGAGGTCGATCACCGGATTGAGGTTCGCTGCCGCGAGATTGATGTGCGCCGCATCCTTGAACGCGGTCAGCGCGGCGTGGTTGAAGCCAAAGGTGAACGGCGCATGCGCGTATTCATAGGCCTGGACACAGGTGAAGGACGCGCCGAGCAGCACGGTGATTATCAAACCCTGGATCGCGCCCTTGCGGTCGCCATGCTGCAACGCGTGGTGCGCCCAGGTGACGGTCGTGCCGGACGTCAGCAGGATTAGCGTGTTGAGCAGCGGGAAGTGCCAGGGGTCGAGCGTCACGATGCCCGATGGCGGCCAGGAGCCGATCTGCACGTCGTTGAAGAAGATCGCCGAATTGAAATAGGCCCAGAACCACGCGACGAAGAACATCACCTCCGAGGCGATGAAGAGCAGCATGCCGTAGCGCAGGTTGAGCTTTACCACCGGCGTGTGCTGGCCGCGGACAACCGACTCCGACACCACGTCGCGCCACCAGCCGGCCATCGTGAATAGCACCAGGAAGGCGCCGATGGCGAAGATCCAAGGCTGGCCGTTCACCGGCAGGCCGAAGAAGCCGGTGTAATCCTTGTTCATCCAGAACACGGCGCCGACCAGCATGGTGAAGGCGGCGATCGAGCCGACGATCGGCCATGGGCTCGGATCGACCAGATGGTAGTCGTGCTTGACCTCTGAATTGGCCATCGTGAAAGCCCTCTCTACGGGTGAACCCGCACCAACGTCATGACGTAGAACAATACGACCAGCGCTCCGAGCGCCAGCGCCAACGCGATGTTACGGCGGCGCCTTGCCTTCTCGCCCTCATCCATCGCGATCACCACCATGGCGCGAACGCCGCGACATGGGCGGCGCGCTCGACGATCAACGAAGCGAACAGCGCGAACATGTAAATAAGCGAGACGCGGAACAGGCGGTGGGCCGCGGGCTCCTTCTCAGTGTCGCGCTCGCGCAACACGGCGACAGCTTCGAACGCGAACCAGGCGCCGATCCCGGCAGCAGCGGCGAGATATATCGGGCCAGCCACGCCGATGGCGGCCGGCGCAAGACCAAGCGGGATCAAGGCGGCGGTGTAGGCGAGAATCTGGCGTCGCGTCGAAGCTTTGCCGCGCACCACCGGCATCATCGGCACGCCGGCACGGGCGTAGTCGTCCGACCGCCACAGCGACAGCGCCCAGAAATGCGGCGGCGTCCAAAGGAAGATGATGGCGACGAGCAGGACGGGCGCGAACGAGAGCGAGCCGGTCACCGCGGCCCAGCCGATTGCCGGCGGCAGCGCGCCGGAGAGACCGCCGATCACGATGTTCTGCGGCGTGCGCCGCTTCAGCCAGAGCGTGTAGACGCCAACGTAGAAGAAGACGGTGAAAGCGAGGAGACCCGCCGCGGCCAGGTTCACAAACAATCCCATCAAGGTCACGGCCGCGACCGACAGCGTCCAGCCGAAGCCAAGGGCCTCGCCGACGGCGATGCGTCCGAGTGGAATGGGGCGAGTGGCGGTGCGCGCCATCAGCCGGTCGATGTCCGCGTCATAAGCCATGTTGAGCGCGCCGGATGCGCCCGCTGCCACGGCGATGCACAGCAACGCCGTGAACGCTGTCGCGATATCGACGTGCCCAGGCGCCGCGACGAGACCGGCGAGACCGGTGAAGATCACGAGCGACATCACGCGCGGCTTGAGCAGCGCGAAATAGTCGCCAACGGTGGCGACCCTGGTCTCAGCCGAGAATGTCGCGGCGTTCGTCATCAGCTGATCTTCGGCAGTTCATTGAACTGGTGGAAGGGCGGCGGCGACGGGAGCGTCCATTCCAGCGTCGTCGCGTAGGGACCCCATGGATTGTCGCCCGCCACACGCTTGCGTGCGAAGGCTTCCGCCAGCATGAACAGGAACACCAGCACGCCGAAGCCCGCAATGAAGGCGCCGATCGACGAAACGAAATTCCAGCCCGCGAAGACCGCCGGATAGTCCGCGATGCGCCGCGGCATGCCGGCAAGGCCCAGGAAGTGCTGCGGGAAGAAGGCGATGTTCACGCCGATGAAGGTGATCCAGAAGTGCAGCTTGCCGAGGAACTCGTTGTACATGTAGCCGCTCATCTTCGGGAACCAGAAGTAGAAACCACCGAAGATCGTGAACACCGCGCCGAGGCTGAGCACGTAGTGGAAATGCGCCACCACGTAGTACGTGTCCTGCAGAACGACATCGACGCCGGCATTGGCGAGCACCACGCCGGTCACGCCGCCGATGGTGAACAGGAATACAAAGCCCACCGCCCACAGCATCGGCGTCTTGAACTCAACGCTGCCGCCCCACATCGTCGCGATCCACGAGAAGATCTTGATGCCGGTCGGCACCGCGATGACCATGGTCGCGAAGACGAAATAGGCCTTGGTGTCGACGGAGAGGCCCACCGTGTACATGTGGTGCGCCCAGACCAGGAAGCCGATGAAACCGATCGCCACCATCGCATAGGCCATGCCGAGATAGCCGAACACCGGCTTCTTGGCGAAGGTCGAGATGATGTGGCTGACCATGCCGAAGCCCGGAAGGATCAGGATGTAAACCTCCGGATGGCCGAAGAACCAGAACAGGTGCTGATAGAGGATTGGATCGCCGCCGCCCGCGGGATTGAAGAACGAGGTGCCGAAATGGCGGTCGGTGAGCAGCATGGTGATCGCGCCGGCGAGCACCGGCAGGGCGAGCAGAAGCAGAAACACCGTCACAAGGATCGACCACACGAAAAGCGGCATCTTGTGCAGCGTCATGCCGGGCGCGCGCATATTGAAGATCGTGGTGATGAAGTTGATGGCGCCGAGGATCGAGGAGGCGCCGGCGATGTGGATCGAGAAGATCGCCAGATCCATGGCGGGTCCGGGCGAGCCATAGGTCGAGAGCGGCGCGTAGAGCGTCCAGCCACCGCCGACTCCGGTGCCGCCGCTGTCACCCTCGACGAACATCGAGAGCAGCAGCAGCGCGAAGGAGAACGGCAAGAGCCAGAACGAGATGTTGTTCATGCGCGGGAACGCCATGTCCGGTGCGCCGATCATCAGCGGCACCAGCCAGTTGCCGAAGCCGCCGATCATCGCGGGCATGATCATGAAGAACACCATGATCAGGCCGTGGCCGGTGAGAAACACGTTGAAGGTGTGCGGGTCCTTGAATATCTGCAGCCCCGGTTCCATCAATTCGGCGCGCATCATCATCGACAGGAACCCGCCGATGCACCCGGCGATGATCGCGAAGACGAGGTACATCGTGCCGATGTCCTTGTGGTTCGTCGAATAGACGTAGCGGCGCCAGCCGGTGGGATGATGCGCGTGGTCGTCGGCGGCGTGGGCGAGATCGGCCATGGACTTTGTCCTTTATTGCGCCGCCAGGCGCGTTGTCTCACCCATCGCGATGGGCGAGAAGACCTTGGTGTTCTTCTTGGCGTCGGCGAGCCATTTGGCAAAGTCGGCGTCGGACACGACGTGCACCTCGATGGGCATGGCGTCGTGGTTGGGACCGCACAGTTCCGAACATTCGCCGTAGAAGGTGCCGATCCTGTCGGCGAGGAACCAGGTGCGGTTGATGCGTCCGGGGACTGCATCCATCTTCACGCCGAATTGCGGCACGGCCCAGGAATGGATTACGTCCGCGCCCGTCACATCGACGGCGACGACCTTGTTCACCGGAACGACGACGACGTTGTCGACGGCGAGCAGATACACTTTGCCCGCCTTCTCGGCATCCGCCTTGCTGAGCACGTTCGAGTCGAAGCTGAGATTGCTGGCCGGGTACTGGTAGGTCCAGTACCACTGCTTGCCGATGACGCGGATCGTCAGGTCAGGCTGCGGCTTGGGAAGCTCTGCTTCGTAATAGAGCAGCTTGAAGGACGGCACCGCGATGATCACAAGGATGATGACCGGCACGATGGTCCAGATCACTTCGAGCAGAGAATTGTGATGGGTCTTGCTTGGTACGGGATTGGCTCGCGCGTTGTAGCGCAGGATGATCCAGATCAGCAGTGCCAGGACGAACAGGCTGACCGCGACGATGATGTAGAGCAGGAAGGTATGAAAACTCTCGATCCGCTCCATCACCGGTGAAGCGGCCGGCTGCATGCCCATCTCGTAGTTGTAGGGCAGCGCCAGGGCGGAGGTGGCCCACGCCAATGCGCCGGTCGCGACCCCCACGCCGATGGCGGTTTTTCTGAAGGACATGAGGCGACCTCTCAAAATGGGCCGACCGGGCACTGAGAAGTCCCCGGTTTCGGATTCTTGGCGGCGATTTAGAGGCGCTAAGCCCCTAAAGTCATTGCGACCTTCTGGCACGGGGCGGAATAGCGACCGCCCCGGCACGGTCGAATGTTCCGTGGGCAAGGCGCGGCAAAAGCACCTATATCTATAAGCGAGCCAAAACACGCGTTTCGGAGCCCGTCATGAGCGACAACAGCGACCTCTTCTTCTCCCGCACCGGCATGGACCGAAATCGCGTTCTGGGCACCGTCGGCGAGGCCTTGAAGGGGAGCGACGACGGCGAGCTGTTCCTGGAATTCCGCCAGAGCGAATCATTCTCCTTCGACGACGGCAGGCTCAAGGCCGCGTCTTTCGACACCACCCAGGGGTTCGGGCTCAGGTCGGTGGCCGGCGAAGTCACCGGGTATGCCCATGCCACCGAGCTCTCCGAAGAGGCGATCAAGCGCGCCGCCGATACGGTCCGGACGGTATCGCACGGTCATGGCGGTACGGCCGCACTGGCGCCGGCGCGCAGCAATGTGAGGCTCTATACCGACATTGACCCGCTCGGCAGCGCCCTATTCGAGACAAAGGTGAAGCTGCTCGAAGAGATGAACGCCTATGCCCGGGCGAAAGATGGGCGGGTGCGGCAGGTGTCGTGCCATCTCTCCGCCGAATGGCAGCAGGTTGAAATCTTGCGCGCCGATGGCGCGGCCTATCGCGACATCCGTCCGCTGGTGCGCATCGACGTGTCGGTGGTGGCCGAGCAGAACGGGCGGCAGGAGTCGGGGCATTTCGGCGGCGGCGGACGCAGCGGCTATGACACCTATCTCGCGGCCGGCTACTGGCAAGCGGCCGTCGACGAGGCGCTGCGCCAGGCGCTGGTCAATCTCGAGTCGATTCCCGCACCGGCCGGCGAGATGACCGTCGTGCTCGGCCCAGGCTGGCCCGGCATCCTGCTGCATGAGGCGATCGGCCACGGGCTGGAAGGCGACTTCAACCGCAAGAAGACGAGCGCGTTCGCAGGCCTGCTGGGCCAACGCGTCGCAGCACACGGCGTGACGGTGGTGGACGACGGCACAATCGACGGGCGGCGCGGTTCGCTTTCGGTCGACGACGAAGGCACGCCGACCTCGCGCACCGTGCTGATCGAGGATGGAATCCTGAAGGGCTACATGCAGGACCGGCAGAATGCGCGGCTGATGGGCGTGGCGCCGACGGGTAACGGACGTCGCCAATCCTATGGCAGCCCGGTGATGCCGCGCATGACCAACACCTACATGCTCGGTGGCAACACGGCGCCGGGCGAGATCCTCGCGAGCGTCAAGAAGGGTATCTACGCGACCAATTTCGGCGGCGGCCAGGTCGATATCACCAACGGCAAGTTCGTGTTCTCCTGCACCGAAGCCTATCTGATCGAGAACGGGAAAGTCGGCGCTCCCATCAAGGGCGCGACGCTGATCGGCAGCGGCCCCGAGGCGCTGACGCGGATCAAGATGGTCGGCAACGACATGAAACTCGACAGCGGTGTCGGCACCTGCGGCAAGAACGGCCAGAGCGTGCCGGTCGGCGTCGGCCAGCCGACGCTGCGGCTCGACGGGTTGACGGTCGGCGGCACCGCCCAGGCGGCGTGATGATCTTCAAGATCGCGACGCAGGCCGATTGGGACGCTGCGGAGCGAGCCGGCAAGTTCGAAGGATCGGCGCACGACAAGGCGGACGGGTTCATCCATTTCTCGACCGCCGCGCAATTGCCCGAGACACTGGCGCGCTACTA
>DATEZM010000353.1:0-15571 GCA_035255625.1 Rhizomicrobium sp.
CAGTTCTTCGACGGCGGCCACATGTTCATGCTACAGGACCGCGCCGCCATACCGGCGATGATTGCGTTTCTCAAAGGCTGAGATGTTTCACCTCTTTCCCACCGCCTTCGCCACGCTGTTCGTCGCGGTCGGACCGGTCGAGGTCGGCTCGATGTTCCTGGCGCTGACGGGCAGCATGTCCAAAGCCGAGCGGCGCAACACCGCGATCGTCTCGGCGATCGTGGCGGCGGTGGTGCTGACCGGCTTCGCGCTCGGCGGCGTGGGCCTGCTCGGACTGATCGACGTCGGCCTGCCGGCGTTCCGCACCGCAGGCGGCGTGCTGCTGCTGATGGTCGCGGCGGATCTTCTGCTTGCCAAGCATTCGGCGATCTCGTCGATCACGCCGAGCGAGGAGGGCGAAGCGCAGAGCCATCAAACCGACATCGCGGTGTTTCCGCTCGCCATCCCGCTCACCGCCGGACCGGGCAGCATGACAGCGGTCGTGCTGCTGATGGGCAAGACGCATGGGCCGCTCGACGCCGCCCCGGTGCTGGCGGCGCTGGGCGCGGTGGTGCTGATCACGTTCCTGGCGATGCTGGCGTCCGACCGGCTGATGAAGCTCCTGCGAAAGACCGGCGCCAATGTCATCGCGCGCGTCTCCGGCGTGCTGCTGGCGGCGCTCGCCATGCAATTCATCTTCGACGGCCTGAGCGACAGCGGGCTGTTCCGCTAACTCCCCGTGAAGTTGGATTGCCGCAGGCGGTTTGACTCGTCGGTGCTCGCGCCGCTTTGATGCCACCAACAAGCCATTCATCAGGGTCGAAACCATGTCACAGCAGGGCGTATTGGTGGCGATGGCCACCGCCGAGTTCATCCCCATCGGCGAGCGGATGAAGGAGATCGCAGCGCAGAAGCCGCGCGCGCCGGCGATCACCTCGCAGGACGTGACGCTGACGTGGGAGGAGCTGCACCGGCGCACCAACCGCATGGCGCGCGGCATGCAGGCCAAGGGTGTGAAGCTCGGCGATTTCGTCACCATCGCGCTGCCCAATGGCATCGCCTTCGTCGAGGCCTGCTACGCCTGCTGGAAAATTGGCGCGGTGCCGCAGCCGGTGTCGTCGCGTCTGCCGGCAGGCGAGCTGGCGGCGATCATCGAGCTGGCGAACTCGCCGATCGTGGTGAGCGATGCGCCGGTGCAGTCACCACGGCCCGTGATGTCTTCCGAAGAATTGCTCGCCGCTTCAAGCGACGACAGCGATCTGCCCGAAGCGATCTCGCCGTCGTGGAAGGCGCCGACCAGCGGCGGCTCGACCGGACGGCCGAAGCTGATCGTGTCGGGGACGCGCGGCGTGACGGTGAAGGGCGGGCTGGAAGGCAGCTTCTGGCGCTATGACGCGGATTCGACCGTGCTGATGCCGGGGCCGCTTTACCATAACGGCCCGTTCGGCTGCGTGTTCGGCGCGCTCAATGCCGGCGCGCATGTCGTGGTGATGCCGAAATTCGACGCCGCCGACACGCTGGCGCATGTCGAGAAATGCAAGGCGAGCTGGGTCTATCTGGTACCAACAATGATGAGCCGCATCTGGCGGCTTCCCGATCGCGAACGCTATGACGTGTCGAGCCTCAAGACGCTGTGGCACCTCGCGGCGCCCTGCCCACCGCATCTGAAGGAGGCATATATCCACTGGCTGGGCGCCGACACGATCATGGAGCTCTATGCCGGCACCGAGGCGCAGGCCGTCACCGTCATCACCGGCGGCGAGTGGCTCGAGCATCGCGGCTCGGTCGGTCGCGTGATGGGCGGCGGCGAGATGAAAGCGTTCGACGCCCATGGCCATCCGCTGCCGCCTGGCGAGACCGGCGAGATCTACATGAAGCGCAATCCGGATTTGCCGCCGTCCTATCGCTATGTCGGCGCGGAAGCGCGTACCCTGCCGGGCGGCTGGGAGAGCCTTGGCGACATCGGTTGGTTCGATGCCGACGGCTATCTCTATCTCGCCGACCGGCGCACCGACATGATCCTGGTCGGCGGCGCCAACGTCTATCCGGCGGAGATCGAAGCGGCGCTGGACGAGCATCCGCTCGTCGCCTCGAGCGCGGTGATCGGCCTGCCGCATGAGGAATTGGGCAACCAGGTGCACGCCATCATCCAGCCGCGGCCGGGTCTCGATCTCGAGGACCTGAAGCGCCATCTGGCCGAGCGGCTGGTGATCTACAAGCAGCCCAGGACCTTCGAGCTGGTCGAAGAAAACGTCCGCGACGACGCCGGCAAGGTGCGGCGTACGGCACTCCGCGATGCGCGGGTGAAGAAGTAGGAAGGAGATTCCCAGTGAAATTGTTGCTCACCGCTTTGCTGGCCGTTTTGTTTTGCGGTGCGGCCCAGGCTCAAATTTGTGCGCTTTCTCAAAACGATATCGTCGCACTCGCCTCGTCGCCGTCCAAATTGACGCCGAATGCTTTCCTGACTCTCGCGCCAAGCGAACAAACGAGGGTTTGCGAAACCCGCAATTTTGTCAGAGTTGTTGACGCACAAAATGGTGTTATCAGTGATCTTCCGGCGTACTCCATAAAATATCTAAGTCCTGCCGAAAATAGGCAGATCATTGACGCTTCTAATGAGTATATGAAGCGGCTATTGAATTCTGCAGCACACTAGCGCGCGCAATTCTGCAAACCATACCACTACCGCGGGTGAAGAAGGATTGACGCCGTATAGCCATCGCTTTGTCGCGGCGCTCGGCTAGACTGTGCCAAACGGGGGAGACAAACATGGGCGGAATTTTCAACATTGTGATGCGGATCGTCAGCAGCCTGATCGGCGTGCTGATGGTTGTGGGCGGCACGTTCTGGGCCTTGCAGGGCCTGCATATGACGGGGCCGCACGACAAGTCGTTCATGGTCGGCGACCATCACTGGGTCGTCTACGGCGCGATCTTCGCGATCCTCGGCCTGGGTCAGGTGATTTGGAGCAACACGCGCCAGAAGTAAGCGAGCGCTACTCCGCCGCGATGGCGATGGCGGATGTCGGCGCTACAGCGCTCGCCATCGCCTGCTTGGCGCGGGCGTAGCACATAGCTTCGGCGATGTTGAGCCGCGCGCGCGCCGCATCGAGCGGTTCGGCGAACAGGGCTTCGTAATCCTCGCCCGGCAGCCAGCTGGTGCGTTGGCCGCGGCGATAACCTTCCCACACCGCGCGCGCCACGAGGCGGCCCAGCGGTTCGCGCAGATTCTTGAGCGCGCCCATCAGCGCAATGAAGCCCCAGCCGAGGCCCTTGGTCTGCGCATAGGAGAACGCGACGAGGCAAAGCTCGCCCAGCGGATCGTCCGCCTGATAGCCTGTGAGCACATGCCAGATGTCGTGGATGTCGCGCTCGCGCCGGCCGAACCAGGCGTAGGGATGCTGCATGTCGCCGGTGATTCCGTGCGTCTCATTGCCGACCTTGGCGAGGCCGTCGGCGGAGTAGCCGGTCTTGTCCAGAAAGCTGCGATAGGCGGCGCCCACTGTGCCGGGCGCGAACTGCGCGAGCCAGTCGCGGTCGGTCAGCCGGTCGATCAACTCGACTCGGGCATAGGCCATGCGGCCGCCCTCGGCGGTGCTGAGCAGTCGCTGATAATTCTTCGCCGTGATGCCGGCGTTCAGTGCATGCATGATGCGAAACACCTGCGGCGTGTCGTTGGGATCGGCGAACAGCTTGCCCATGGCCGAGAAAGCCGTCTTCCAGTCGCGGGAGCGGTTGAAGTCGAGGGTCTGTGTCGAAGCGGCCATGGCGGGCTCCATCTGACTATCTGACAATCTGACAATCTGACAATCTGACAATCTGACAATCTGACAATCTGACAATCTGACAATCTGACAATCTTGATTATCAGATAGTCAGATGGCACCCCTGTGTCAAGATGGCCGTGATGGAAAAAGAGAGGCGCCGCTATGGGGGCGCCAGCTTCGAGGACCGGCTCAGCGAGCGGCGGGAAAGGCTGATCCGCGCGGCGGTGGAGGTGTTCGGTAGGGCCGGGCGAGACGGCGCCACGGTGGCCGCGATCTGCGCCCAGGCCGGCCTGACGGCCCGGTACTTCTATGAGTCCTTTCCCAGCCGCGACGCCCTGTTTCTCGAGGCCTATCGCCTGGTGCAACGCGAATTGCTGGCCGAGATCGAGCGCAATCGCGACGCGGAAAACCCGGTGCGCGGTGCGTTGACGGCATTCTATGCGGGGCTGGCAGCGCATCCGGGACTGGCGCGGGTCTTCCTGCTTGATCCGCATGGTCGCGAGACGGCGATGCAGGACGCGGGCCGCGAGACTGCAACACGGCTGGTGAAACTGTTCGCACCCAAGGTGCAGACGCATCTTGCCGCGGCCGGCATGTTGGGTGCGGTGGTCGACATCGCCCGGCGCTGGATCGAGTCCGACTTTGCCGAACCGGTCGAGACCGTGGTAGCGACTGCGCTGCCCTTCGCACAAGCGGCCGCTGGGAACTGACACGCCAGCGTGGCAGTTTTCACGGCATGGCCGGTCTTTCCACCTACCACGCCAAACGCGATTTCACGCTGACGCGCGAGCCGCGCGGCAAGGTCGCTCGCGCCAAGGGCAAGCACCGTTTCGTCATCCAGCGGCATGACGCGACGCGGCTGCATTATGACCTCAGGCTCGAGCTTGGCGGCGTCTACAAGTCCTGGGCGGTGACCAAGACGCCATCGCTCGATCCGGCGGTGAAGCGGCTGGCGATCGAGGTCGAGGACCATCCGCTCGAATACGGCACTTTCGAAGGCACGATCCCGCAAGGCCAATATGGCGGCGGCACGGTGCAGTTGTGGGACCGCGGCACATGGAGCCCGCAGGGCGACAACCCGGAACACGACCTCAAGGCCGGGCACCTGAAGATCGTCATGGACGGCGAGCGCATGAAGGGCAAGTGGGCGCTGGTGCGCATGCGCGACGACGAGGAGCGGACCGGCCGCAAACTCCGCCACCACTGGCTGCTAATCAAGGAGATCGATGACGAGGCCAAACGCGGTTCGCGTGGCGATGCGCTGGCGAAGGACGTCACCTCGGTCAAGACGGGGCGCACGCTGGAGCAGATTGCGGCGAAGTCGCGCAAGGTGTGGAATTCGAACCGCTCGACGCAGGACAACGTGAAGGCGTTGAAGAAGACGCAGCGTAAACCCACCGCTAAAAAAAAGAGTCGCGAGACAACGAAGCGCCACGCGTGACGCGCATTCCGGCGTTCGTCGCGCCGCAGCTGGCGCGGCTGGTTGAGGCGCCGCCGGCCGGGGCGAACTGGGTGCATGAGATCAAGTTCGACGGCTATCGCCTGCAGATGCGGGTCGAGAAGCATCGCGCCGTGCTGCGCACGCGCAAGGGGCTCGACTGGACCGAGCGCTTCCCGGAGATCGCAGCGGACGGCGCCAAGCTCCCCGACTGCCTGGTCGACGGCGAGATCTGCGCCCTGAACGCGAAGGGCGCATCGGATTTCGGGGCGCTGCAGCTGGCGCTGTCGGAGCACAAGACCGGCGGTCTCGTCTTCTTCCTGTTCGACTGCTTGTTCGCCGGCGGGCGCGATCTGCGCAAGCGGCCGCTTTCGGCCCGCAAGGACGTATTGCTGGAACTACTCAAACACACGAAGGGCGCCAAGCGTCTGCGCTTCGTGCCGCATTTCGCCGAGCGCGGCGATACAATGCTCGAAGCTGCCTGCAAGGCGGACATGGAAGGCATCGTCTCCAAGAAAATCGATGCGCCCTATTTCTCCGGCCGCGGCGACAGCTGGACGAAAGCGAAATGCCGCGGTGGACAAGAGGTGGTGATCGGGGGTTGGCGCGGCGATGCCGATACGCTGCGCTCGCTTCTCGTGGGCACCTTTCAGAACGGCAGATTCACCTATATGGGCCGCGTCGGCACCGGCTACAGCGCCGCGGCGGCCGGCGATCTGCTGAAGAAGCTGAGGCCGCTCAAGCGCGACGCGCCGGCCTTCGCCGATGCGCCGCGCGGCGCCGACATCAACTGGGTCGCGCCCAGGCTCGTCGCCGAGATCGAATTCGGGAACGTGACATCGGACGGGCTGTTCCGCCAGGCGGCGTTCAAAGGATTGCGCGCCGACAAGCCCGCGGCGCAGGTGGTGCGTGAAACACCGGCGAAGGAGAGACGGACGATGGCGACCTTCAAAACGGCGAAGGCAGAGGACAACGTCGTGCTCGGCGTGACGATCAGCCATCCGGACAAGCCGCTTTGGCCGAAGTCGAAGCGCGGTCCAGCGGTAACCAAGCTCGATCTCGCGCACTACATGGCGGCAGCGGCGTCGCGCATGCTGCCGCATATCGAAGATCGGCCGGTTTCGATCGTGCGCACGCCGGACGGCATCGAAGGTCCCACTTTCTTCCAGCGCCACGCGCTGAAAGGCACGCAGGTGCCGGTGCTGGCGATCAAGATGTCCGGCGAGAAAGAGCCCTTTCTCGGCGTCGACAGCGCCGCCGCGTTGGTGGCGCTGGCGCAGCAGGCGGTGACGGAAATCCACCCCTGGGGCTCGAAGAAGGGCGATCCGGATTCGCCGGAGCGCATCATCTTCGATCTCGATCCGGCGCCCGATGTGTCGTTCGACCGCGTGGTGGAAGGCGCGCAGGAGTTGCGCAAGCGGCTCACGAAGCTCGGCCTCACGCCTTTCGTGAAGACGACCGGCGGCAAAGGGCTGCATGTGGTGGTCGCGATCAAGCCGGGCTCGCATTGGGCTGACGCCAAGGCCTTCGCCAAGGCTGTGGCCGTGCGGCTCGAAGAGGACATGCCGGAGCACTACACCACGACGGTCGCCAAGAAGGCACGGTCAGGAAAAATCTTCGTCGATTATCTACGCAACGACCGCACCTCGACCGGCGTGGCGCCGTGGAGCACGCGCGCGCGCGAAGGCTGTCCCATCGCGGTGCCGCTGGCGTGGAGCCAAGTGAAGAAGGGCCTCGACCCAGCAAAGTATAACATGCGCACGATTGGGCCGGTGCTGAAGAAGGCCGATCCATGGACCGGCCTCGCCAAGAGTGCCAAGGCGCTGGGTCCGGCGATGCGGAAAATCACGTAGCGACTCCTTCGGCGATGTCACTCTTGACATGCCGTAAAAGCCTTCCTATCATTCAACCATATGGTTGAACAAAATGCACGCCTCGATCTGGTCTTCGGCTCACTCTCCGACACGACGCGGCGCGACATTCTGCGGCGCGTGGCCAAGCAGGAACTGTCCGTCGGCGAGATCGCGTCGTCCTACGATATCTCGCTCGCGGCGGTGTCGAAACACCTGATTGTGCTCGAGAATGCCCGTCTCGTCACGAAACGCAGGGAGGGCAAGCTGCAGGTCGTGGGCTTTTCGCCCACCGCCCTGGCCGGCGCTTCGCAGCACCTCGAGCGAACAAGAGACATCTGGGAAAGTCGGCTGGACCGGCTGGAAAGATATCTGGAGACGCAACGATGACGACAGACCTGAAAAACGAATTGACCATCGTGCGCATACTCAATGCGCCACGCGACAAAGTCTGGCAGGCCTGCAGCGAGCCCGGAGCGCTCAGCCAGTGGTGGGGTCAACCCACAGCCGCCACGATGCCCACATGCAAGGTCGATTTCCGCATCGGAGGCTCATTGCTTTGCGAGATCGAGCCGCCGGATGGCAAGCGGCTTTGGTTCAAGTGGACCTATCGAGAGATCGTCGCGGGCGAGAAGCTGGTGCTGGAACAGCACTCTTCCGACGAGAGCGGGCGCGATTTCGATTCTCCCGACCGGCCGGCCTCGACTGTCACGCTGCGCCTCGAGGACATGAGCGGCAAAACGAAGCTGACGGTCGTGCATGCTGGCATGGCGTCCGAGGTGTACACCGTTGAAATGTTCACGGCGGGCTGGTCGCAGTCGCTCGACCGGCTCGTGGACAGCCTCGCCGGCGCCTGATCTTCCCTTGCTTGGGCTTCAAGGAGGCATCGGCGGCCGGACAGGCTCATGCTTTTTCATGTTACTGTTCGCATGCGCGGGAGCCCCGCCTTTGTGCGTTGCGGCCCTTGAACTTCGAGTGCGCGGCGCTATCGAGCCCGACTATGGTTCACTCGCCCGCGCCGACTGGCGCGTTCGCGGCCAGCACAGTCTCGGGGCCCGCGAGACTTTCGATCACGCCGCTGGCGCCCGCCAGCATTTCCGCTCCGACGACTTCCTCGGTTTCCCGCGCACTCAGCGCGGCGCGGATGCCGTCATGGCGCGCGGCATCGAGCTTATAGCCCCAGAGCGATATGGCACCGACGAACATGGTCAGGACCGGGATCACGACATAGCAGCCGATCAGCGCGTCGAGCGGCAGACCCGAGTTCACCACGCCCTCATGCCGGTCGAAGCCAAAGGCGCCCAGGATGGAGAAGGTGATGCCGACCGACGCCGCGCCGCCGATCTTCGACGTTGAGGTGATGAGGCCGTAAAGCAGCGCGGTTCGGTCAACGCCGAGATCCAGACGGACCTCGTCGCTGATATCGGCAACCATCGCGCGGATCAGGAAGGTGAAGCAGCTCACCACGAAGCCGGCGAAGAACATGCTCGGCACCATGAAGATCATGTTGCCGTGCATGCCGAAGAAGACGATGGCCTGGGCGAAGCCATAGAGCACGCAGCCGAGCATCACCGTGCGGTGCTTGCCGAGCTTCTTGGCCACCTGCGCCCAGGTCGGCGCCCCGACCAGGCCGGCGGCGATGTAGATGAGCAGCAGCACGTTGGTCTGATTGCGGGTGAAACCGAGCGCCTGGGTGAAGAAAAAGATGTAGAGCGCTGCGGTGATCGCCGGGCCGAGCGCCAGGAACAGGTCGGCGGCGAGGATGCGCAGCAGCGAGGCGCGCGCGATCAGCCGGCCGTAATCGCGAAAGGTGATGCGCTGCACAGTCTCGGCAAGGCGAGGCTCGCCGACGACGCTGGCGCACAGAAGGATGGTCAGCGGCGTCACCGCGATGATGAACCAGCCCATGGCGTGTATGCCGTCAGAGGGCGCCTTGAAGCCGCGGGACGCAAGCGCGATGGGTAGTATCAGGACAGCGACGGTGGCGATCACGCCCACGGCCTGCATCCACCCGTAGACCCGGCTGCGCTGGTGATATTCGGGCACCAGTGCGGCGGCCCAGGCGGAATGGCCGACGGAAAGCATCGAGAAGCCGGCATAGACGACGAGCAGCCAGCCGATCATATAGGCGATCGAGATGCCGGGCTCCGCCATGAACAGCATATAGGCCGCGACCATGATCATCGGCGCACCCGCCGCCATCCACGGCCGAAACCGGCCAAGCGGTGTATCCGTGGCATTGATCGCAATGCCGATCAGCGAATCGAGTGCGATGTCGACGAACCGGACGACGGTGAAGCCCACGCCAACCGCGGCGAGTGAAAGGCCGAGATGGCTGGCGAAATAATTGGGCAGATAGACGACGAGCGGGATATTCAGGGCGGCCACTGGCATGGCGGCGCTGGCGAACGGCAACAGCCGACCTGCCGACAGATGGCGGGCGGCGGGCGCGGCCGGCGGTCGAGCATCCATTCAAACATTCTCCCTCGGCGGCCTCTCGCGAGCCATGCCTGCAGACAAGTTCACACGGGATCGCTGGCCCAGCGCAATCAAAATCGGAGCGAGCGAAGCGATGGAACTGCTGCGATCACGCGGCTATCGGCCTATTCACCGGGCGAAAGCACGCCGCCTTCCGGCGCCGGCGGTTCAGCCGTGAGACTCTGCAGCGCGTCCTTCGCGCCAATGACCGCGGAGTGCGCGTCGAGCGCGACGCGGATCGCTGCGTGACGCGCCTCGTCGAGCTTGTAGCCCCACATGGCGAGGCCGCCGATCAGCACGCAGACTACCGGCGGCGCGAGATAGCAGGCCTGCAGGCCCCACAACGCTTGCGGCGTGTTGACCGCCCCTTCACGCGCCACGAAGCCGAACAGCGGCAGGATCAGATAAGCGACGCCGACCGACAAGGTCGATCCGATCTTGTTGGTGATCGTCACCAGCGCGTAGAGCATCGCGGTGCGATCCTTGCCGCTCTCCAGTCGCACTTCGTCGCTGACGTCGGCGATCATGGCGCGCACGAGGAATGGGAAAGCACTGGCGACAAAACCCACGGCGAACATCGCGAAGGACATCTCGAACAGATGCGCCCGAGGCAGCGCCAGCAGAGTCGTCTGCGCGATGACGTAACAGACGCTCCCGATGCGGATGGTGTGATGCTTGCCAAAGCGGCGCGCGACGCGTGACCAAATCGCGGGCCCAAACAGACCCGCCGCGACATAGATGAAGAGCAGTATCTGCATCTGCGCCGCGGTGTAGCCACGCGCCTCGTGAAAGAAGAAGAGATAAAGCGGCGCAGTGATCGCCGGCCCCAGTGTGCAGAACAGATCGGCGCACATCAGCCGCAGCATTTCCGGCCGGCGGATCAGCGGCACATAGTCCTTCAGCCCGAACCTCTCGCTCGGGGCGCGCTCGCCGGCCTCGGGTTCATGCGCCAGGAACACGGTGATGATCGCGCCGATAGCGATCGACGCGAGGACGAAGCATCCCATCAGCGGCACGCCCTTGAACGGCACGCCATGCCAGAGCATCGGCACAACCAGCGGCACCGCCAACACGCCGAGCGCACCAACCACGGCCACAGCCTGGATCCAGCCATAGACGCGGCTACGCTGATGGTATTCCGCGACGAGCGCGGCGCCCCATCCGGCCTGCGACAGCGTCAGCATCGAATAGCCGGCGTAAAGCACGACCAGCCAGGCGATCAGATAGAGCGCGCCAGCGCCGGTCGGCGGGAAATAGACAGCGATCGAGGCAACGATCAGGACCGGCGCCGCGGCGGCGAGCCAGGGACGGAATTTCCCCATCCCCGTGCGCGTGTGATCAATCGCAATGCCGAACAGCGGATCGGACAAGATGTCGAGCAGGCGCACCGCCATGAAAGCGATGCCGACAATCGCCAGCGGGATACCTACGTGCGCCGCATAGTAATTGGTGAGGTAGACACCCAGCGTCGTTACCAAAGCGCCGACTGGCAGCGCGGCGGCTGCGAAGGTCGCGATGCGCACTGGCGAAATATGGCCGGCGCCGGCTATGGGCGTACTCGCCTCCATGTCTCACTCCCGAAGGCGCCTCTGGTGGGCACCGCACCCTGACTCGAAGGCCTTTTTCGGCCGAGCGCAACACAAAATGTAGAGTTCGGGCGATCCGCTGGCCGCTGCACAGCGTCGTGGTCCCGCTAAGGTCGATTGTCGCACCGCAGGAAGCCTCGTGAACCCGCCAGCCAAAAACCACCCCATCGTCTTTCTGCTGCTATGCATCCCGTTCGGAGCCTCCAACGGCTATCTCGTCGTAACGCTAGGATTTCTGCTGGCGCATGCCGGCGTCGGCGTCCCGGCGATCGCCGGATTGATTGCGCTGAGCCTGGTTCCGCAGACTTGGAAATTCCTGTGGGCGCCGATCGTCGACACGACGCTGAACAGCAGGCTTTGGTACTTCCTGGCAACGGCAGTCAGCGCTGCAACGCTTGGGTCGATCGGTCTTTTTCCGATCTCCCAGGCGGGACTCTTCGCCATCACGGTTCTTGTGGTTGCCAACAGTACCGCCACGACCTTTCTCGCGATGGCGGCTGAGAATCTGATGGCGCATGCGACACCGGATGCCGAAAAGGGACGCACCGGCGGCTGGTACCAAGCCGGCAATCTCGGCGGTTCGGGAATCGGCGGCGGCGCCGCCCTGTGGCTGGCTCAGCACTTTCGAATCGACTGGCTGCCCGGCGTGGCGATGGCTGCTTTGTTTCTCGCCTGCTGCGCGGCGCTGCTGTTCGTGCAGGAGCCGGAACAGACCCACCGCCATCCGGCCTATCTGAAGAGCCTGACGAACGTCGCCGTCGACGTGTGGAACACGGCGAAATCCCGCGCCGGCTATCTTGCGCTTCTGATCTGCTTCCTGCCGATCGGTGCGGGCGCGGCATCGAATCTGTGGGCCTCCGTCGCCGGGGACTGGCACGCGAGCGCCGATACGGTTGCCTTGGTCAATGGCGTATTAGGTGGCGTCGTCTCAGCGGTCGGCTGCGTTGTCGGCGGCTACTTCTGCGACCGCATGGACCGCAAATTCGCTTATGCACTGTTCGGGATATTTCTCGCAGCCGGCGCGATTGCCATGGCGGCAGCGGCGCGCACGCCGCAGATGTTTGTCTTCTTCACGCTGCTCTACGCCTTCTTCCAGGGCTTCAACTACGCCTCGTTTACCGCCGTCGTGCTGGAAGCCATCGGGCGCGGCGCGGCAGCCACGAAATACAATCTCTTTGCCGCGCTATCGAACTTTCCGATCCAGTACATGACGACCATCGAGGGCTTCACCTATGGCCGCTGGCATGCCAACGGACTCCTGCTGGCGGATGCCTTGTCGGGCCTGATCGCCGTCGGCTTCTTCTTCGCCGTCGCCGCGGCGACGCGCGTACGCGTGGCCGCCGTCGCCTAGGTCAGGTGCCGCAGAAGGTTTGAAGCACGACCTCGTTCGGCTTGGGCGGCGCCGCCAATGCTTCGTGCTCCGGCTGGTCGTCGAAAGGCCGCGACAGCACCGTCAGAAGCGTTTCGAACGGCGTGAAATCTGCGTTTTCCTGTGCTGCAGCGATGGCCGCCTCGATGCGGTGATTGCGCGGAACGAAGGCCGGATTGACCCGTCTCATTGCCACTGCTCGTTCGGCTGGCGACACACTCTCTTGCACGAGGCGCGCCTGCCACTTGCCAAGCCATACGTCGAGCGCCGCGGCGTTGTCGAACAAGGCACGCAAGCCCTCAACGGCCGCCTCGTTGCCGGCGCTGTCCGCGAGACGGCGGAAGGTGAGAGTGAAATCGGCATTGCCGTCGGCCATGTGCCGGAAGAACTCACCGATCAGCGGCAGGTCGTTCTCCAGCGCTTGTGCGAATCCGAATTTGCGCCGCAGGCCCTCACTATAGGCGGCTTCGAAGAGCGCCGGATAGGCATCGATCGCCGCCTGCGCCACCGTGATCGCGCCCGGTTCATCACTTCCGAGCAGCGGCAGCAGCGCCTGGGCGAAGCGAACCAGATTCCACTGCGCGATGCGCGGCTGGTTGCCATAGGCATAGCGTCCGCCCTGATCGATCGAGCTGAACACTTTTGCCGGATCGTAGGTATCCATGAAGGCGCACGGCCCGTAATCGATGGTCTCGCCTGCGATCGAGGTGTTGTCCGTATTCATCACGCCGTGGATAAAGCCGACCAATTGCCAGCTCGCAATCAGCTTCGCTGTCCGCGCGACGACCGCCTCGAGCAGCGCGGCATAAGGCTGAACGGCCTTTGCGATCTCGGGATAGAGCCGGGCGATGACATAGTCGGCGAGTATGCGCACCGCTTCGACGTCGCCGCGATTGCCGAAATATTCGAAGGTACCGACGCGAACATGGCTCCTCGATATGCGCGTCAGAACCGCACCAGGCAGCAATCCTTCCTGCCTGAGAATGTTCTCACCCGCCGTGACTGCGGCGAGGGTGCGTGTGGTCGCGATGCCGAGCGCCGCCATCGCCTCGCTGACGATGAATTCGCGCAGGACGGGCCCCAGCGCCGCGCGGCCGTCGCCATTGCGGGAGAATGGTGTCGGGCCGGAACCCTTGAGCTGGACGTCGTAACGCAAGCCGTCGCGACCGATGATCTCGCCGAGGAGGATGGCGCGCCCGTCGCCCAGTTGCGGCACCCAATTGCCGAACTGGTGCCCCGCATAAGCCATGGCGATGGGTTCGGCGCCTTCCGGAATGCGATTTCCCGCAAGCGCTTCGACACCGGAAGCAGATGACAGTCGCACAGGGTCGATACCGAGCTCTCGTGCCAGTGCGTCGTTCACGCGGATGAGATGGGGCGCGGCCACCGGCGTAGGCGCCAATCGCGCATAGAAGCGTTCCGGCAGACGCGCATAACTGTTGTCGAAGGCGAAAATCGGCGCAGCGGTGGCGATGATGTTGTCCATGCCAGCTCGATCATAGCAGCAGCTTGTCGCCGCGCCGAATGCGGAACTTGCGGTCGAGGTGCAAGCCGCCATAGCCTCGCGCGCCTCTCATTCGGGATCGCCATGCTCAGCCGCCGCCAATTGCTCGCCTCTACCGCCGTCATCGGCGCCCTCGCCGCGCAACCACTCAAGCTTCTTGCCCAACCGGCCGGCGGCGAGGCTGCCAAGCTGAACGCGCTGCTCGACGCCATCTTCCAGGAGGCGATGCGCAGCAATCCGGAAGGCGCGACCCAACTCGGCTTCGACAAGGGCGCCAATGCCGATCTCAAGAGCAAGCTGCGCGACGAGTCTGCCGCCGGCATCGCGGCCATGAAGGCGTTAAACGCCGAACAGCTCCGGCGCCTGCGCGCGATCGATGCGAGCGCCCTCTCGGGCATGGACCGCGTGAACTACGACACGATTCTCTATACGCGCGAGTCGGCGGCGGCGATCAATGCCTTCGATTTCGGCGGCACCTCCTACGGGCCATCGCCTTATGTGGTGAGCCAGCTCACCGGCGCCTATCAATCGGTACCCGACTTCCTCGACACCAAGCACAGAATCGAAACGGCCGCGGATGCCGACGCCTACCTTTCGCGGCTGGACGCCTTCGCCGGCCAGATCGCCGACAACACAGAGCGGATGCGCCATGACAGCGCGCATGGTGTTGCGCCGCCGGACTTCCTGCTCGATCGCGCGCTCGAACAGATGACGGCGACACGCACGACGGCCGACAAGTCGTTGCTGGTCGCCTCCATCGCGCGGCGCGCAAAGGAAAAGGGACTCGGCGATGACTACGCGAAGAAGGCGGCTGCGATCTACGACGCCAAGATCGGCCCGGCGCTCGACAAGTTGATCGACGAAACGAAAACCCTGCGCGCGACCGCGTCCCACGACGCCGGTCTGTGGCGATTCGAACAGGGAGAACCGTTCTATTCAGCAGCCCTGCAATCGACGACGACGACCAGCATGGGCCCGGACGAGATCCACAAATTGGGACTGGATCAGGGCAAGGAGATTTCATCGCGCCTCGACGCGCTGCTCCGCAAACAGGGCATGACCAAAGGCACTGTCGGCGAACGGATCCTCGCGCTCTACAGCCAACAGGTCTATCCCAACACCGACGACGGCAAAGCCCAGTGCATCGCGTATTGCAATCAGCGTCTGGCGGAGATTCGTCCGCATCTGCCTTCCGTCTTCAAGCGCCTGCCGGATTACAAGTTCGAAGTCCGCCGCGTGCCGCCGCAGACCGAGCCCGGCGCGGCCTCGGCCTTTTCGCAGCCGCCGACGCTCGACGGCACGCGCCCTGGCATCGTGTATTTCAATCTCCACGACAGCGCTGAATGGCCCAGATGGTGCTTGTCGACGACCGTGTTCCACGAGGGACTGCCCGGGCATCAACTCGAAGGCGGCCTCGCGCTGGCCAACACCTCTCTGCCTCTGATCCGCAAGATCACCGGCTTCTCGGGCTATGCGGAAGGCTGGGCGCTCTATGCCGAGCAGCTTGCCGACGAGATCGGCATGTATGACGACGATCCGTTGGGCCGGATCGGATATCTCAAATTCCAGTTCTTCCGCGCCAATCGCTGCGTGGTCGATAC
>DATEZM010000354.1:0-5468 GCA_035255625.1 Rhizomicrobium sp.
CCAGATCTCCGGCTTGGCCTTGGTGTCCGATGCCGTCTGGCCCTGGCCCGTCCCGGCCGGAAACATCGTTGGAAGCGCCGCCGACCAGGCCGCAAGCGCGTGGGACTGGAAGCCGAGCTTGGACGCGTCCGTGCCGCCGTCTAGCGCCTGTTTGATCGACGCGAACGTGACGGCGGACATTTCAAGTGCCGCCTGCCGCGCCTTGACGATCTGGGCGGGCGTAGGCGACGAAGCGGTCTGTGCGCTACCGGTCACCGTGAGAGCGGCGAGCCCTAAGCCGGCGCACAAGCCGGCGGCCAAATGTCCCTTCATGATGTCCTCCTCGATCAGCCGAGTTTGGTCCAAGTCTCTTGGTACGCCGAAATATGGTCGCAGGAATAGACTCTATTGGGCCAGACCAGACAACGCATCGTCACGATGCCGTCATTGGTCAAAACGCCGGACTAGCGCGGCAGTTCGCTCATCGATCAGGGTTGTCTGTCCAACCGCCGGTGCCGCTGTACATGGGATTGGGCAGCAGGAAATCGTCCGGGCCAATGTCGTCGCGATATTGCTGGCTCATCGCGCCAACAATGCGGCCGTGCTTAACGATGCCGAGATCGGTCATCTGGTCGCCCAGCCACATGGCCGGCGTCGGCTGCCCGTAGCGCCTCGACGTCAACGCCACTACGGCGCCGCGCCAGCGATCGGTCTTGTCGGAATGGTCGCCCGTCATGCCTATCTCATAGTCGAACCGGATTCCGGCTTTTTTGAGGGTCGCTCTGGTCAGGGGATCGTCCTCCACCGATCGGTTGGTGACGATGGCGACCAATCCGCCCAGCCTGTGCACGCCCTCGGTGAAACCCGCCGCGCCCGGCACGTCAGCCGCCAGATTGGCGCGGACCCAGCTGCGCCATTGCGCATCCTGGAATTCGCCGCCGCAGATCCGGCGTTCGCGTTCGAACAGCGAATTGTCGAGCACTGTCTCGTCGGCATCCATCATCACGATCCATTGGTGCGGCTTGTGCGTCCGCGCGATGCGTGTGGCGGCGGCGAGTGCCTCGTCGTAGATATTCACTGCGATCCGGCAATATTCGAGCGAGTTGCGCAGCCAATGAATGCTTGGCGGTGTCTTGGTCACAGGTGTCTTGCACTGCCAAGGATCGGCATCGCCCTCCGCCGCCGGTGGGATCGTCACCGCTCTTGTCATACGCGACTGGCAGTCATAGGTGAGGTGTGCGGCAAGGGCCGGTTGCGCCAGCGAGATGAGGGCGCCTAGGCTTATTGAAAACGCGAAATTCCGCATCCGCCGGACCCCTTGCGGTTCGTGCGAGCATAGGTGGTTCCACATGACAGCCAAAGAGATATGGCGCTCGACCACGATCCTGTCGGTCCGCAAGGGAGGCCGCGTCGTGGTGGCCGGCGACGGGCAAGTCACCGCCGGCGCGACAGTGATGAAATCCAACGCGCGCAAGGTGCGACGTATCGGCAAGGGCGGCGACGTGCTGGTCGGCTTTGCCGGCGCGACGGCGGATGCTTTCGCGCTGTCGGAGCGGTTGGAAGCCAAGATCGAGCAGCATCCCGGCAATCTCGCCCGCGCCTGCGTCGAACTCGCCAAGGACTGGCGCACCGACCGTTATCTGCGCCGCCTCGAGGCGATGATGGCGGTGGCCGACGCGCGGACCTCGTTGATCCTCTCGGGCACCGGCGATGTGGTCGAGCCGGAAGACGGGCTGATTGGCATCGGTTCGGGCGGCCCGTTCGCGCTTGCCGCCGCGCGGGCGCTGATCGCCCTCGATCTCCCGGCGGAGGAAATCGCGCGCCGGGCGATGAAAATCGCCGCCGACATCTGCATTTACACCAACGAGAACATCGTGATCGAAAGTCTCGACAGCAAATGAGCTCCTCGTTCACGCCGCGCGAAATCGTGTCCGAGCTCGACCGCTATATCGTCGGCCAGCATGACGCCAAGCGCGCCGTCGCCATCGCGCTGCGCAACCGCTGGCGCCGCCAACAACTGCCGGCGGAACTGCGCGAAGAGGTGTTGCCCAAGAACATCCTGATGATCGGTCCTACAGGCGTTGGCAAGACCGAGATTTCGCGCCGCCTAGCCAGGCTCGCGCAGGCGCCGTTCCTCAAAGTGGAGGCAACCAAATTCACCGAGGTCGGCTATGTTGGACGCGACGTCGACCAGATCGTGCGTGATCTCATCGAGGTCGGCATCGCTCAAGTGCGCGGCGCTCGCCGTCGCGAGGTCGAAGCCCAGGCCGAGGCGCGCGCGGAAGCACGCTTGCTCGATGCGCTCGTCGGCAGCTCGTCCGGTGCCACGCGCGACAGTTTTCGCAGGTCGCTGCGCGCCGGCGAACTCGACGACAAGGAGGTCGAGCTGGAGATGAAGGACTCTGGCGGCATGCCGATGTTCGAGATTCCCGGCATGCCCAATGCGCAGATATCGATGCTCAATCTCTCCGACATGTTCGGCAAGGCCTTCGGCCAGAAGGGGAAGAAGCGGCGCATGACGGTGGCCGAGGCGCACGCGCCGCTGATTGCCGAGGAAGCCGACAAGCTGCTCGACGAGGACAAGATCGTGCGCAATGCGATCGAGATGGTCGAGAACCACGGCATCGTCTTCCTGGATGAGATCGACAAAATCTGCGCGCGCAGCGAGATGCGCGGCGGCGGCGATGTATCCCGCGAAGGCGTGCAGCGCGATCTTCTGCCTCTGATCGAGGGCACCACGGTCGCAACGAAGTACGGCCAGGTGAAGACCGATCACATCCTCTTCATTGCTTCTGGCGCCTTCCACATCGCCAAGCCCTCGGACCTGCTACCCGAACTGCAGGGGCGCCTGCCGATCCGCGTCGAGCTCAAGGCGCTGACGCGCGAGGACTTCCGCCGCATCCTCACCGAACCGGAAGCGAGCCTCATCAAGCAATATGTGGCGCTGATGAAGACCGAGTCGGTCGATCTTACATTCACCGAGGATGGCATCGCGGCCATCGCCGACCTCGCGGCGCAGGTCAATGCCAGCCTCGAGAACATCGGCGCGCGCCGGCTGCAAACCATCATGGAACGCGTGCTCGACGAGGTGAGCTACAGCGCGAGTGAGCGCACCGGCGAGGGCATCACGGTCGACGGGGCCTATGTCCACGCCCGTGTCGACGAACTGGCGAAAGACCAGGACCTGTCGCGGTATATTCTGTAAAGCCGCTAGCTCGCGCGCGGCGGCATCTTTTCGTGGCAGGGCAGGCTGTGATCGATATGCGCCCAAGGCAGCGCCGAACAGACATAGATCGCGGCGCCAATCTCGATCCAGCTTGGATCGTCCATCGATCCCGCCTTCACCACGGTGATCGGCATCGAGTCCGGCTCGTGATAGATGGGCGAGCCGCACGTCGCGCAGAAATAGCGCGTCAGCAGGCCGCCGGCATCGGTCTTCACTGCATGGGCCTTGGGCGCGCCCGCCGTAATCCGAAACGTGCCTCGCGGCAGGATCACACCGACCATGCTCGCGCCCCCGCCGGCCTTCTGGCAGTCGCGACAGTGACACTCCATCACCGCGATCGGCTCACCGGCCGCTTCGTAGCGCACCGCACCGCACAGACAGCCTCCCGAAAACGGCGAAACCATGCTTGCCCCCCGGCGTTCTGGCCAAGAACCAGTCTAGTGCCGCGGCCGAAGCCGCGCCAGTTGACGCCTCTACGGCGCGCCGGGCGGCATCTTCTCGAACCGCACTTTGTCGGGATCGATGTGCGCCCATGGTTGTGCCGACGCCGTGTAGATCGCGCCCGTCATCACTAGCCAGCTCGGATCGTCCAGCGATCCCGCCTTCACGACCATGATCGTGCCGCCCGGTGGCTCACTGAACAGAGGCGAGCCGCAAGTCCCGCAGAAGACGCGGGTGACGTCGCGGCCGGAATCGCCCTGCACCGTGAATCGGCGCGGCGTGCCCTTGGTGAGCTTGAACGCGGGCGCCGGCACCACCGCTACCGTCGAGAACCCGCCGCCCGACGCGTGTTGGCAATCGCGGCAGTGGCAATCCATGACAGCGAGCGGTTCCGCCGAGACTGCATAACGTACGGCGCCGCATCGGCAGCCGCCTTCGAAGGGCGCAACCATGGCCTTCCTCCCGGGATTTTCTTCGCTGGCCACACTCTATGTATGACCGCGCTGGCGCGCCAGTTGACCCTGGGGGCGTTTGTTGCAAAAAGCCGTCCGTTCGAGAAAAGGTCCTGGGCAATGGCGGCGCGGCAGAACTACCTCTTCACCAGCGAAAGCGTGTCCGAAGGCCACCCCGACAAGGTGAGCGACCGCATCTCCGACGAAGTGGTGGATCTGTTCTTCCGTGAAGGCCCCAAGAGTGGCCTCAGCGAATGGGACATCCGCGCCGCGTGCGAAACGCTGTGCACCACCAACCGCGTCATCATCGCGGGCGAGACGCGCGGTCCCAAGCATATTGGCCCAGCCGAGGTCGAAGACGTCGCGCGCAAGGCGATCAAAGACATCGGCTACGAGCAGGACGGCTTTCACTGGAAGACCGCGCAGGTCGAGGTGCTTCTGCACGCGCAGTCGGCGCATATCGCGCAGGGCGTGGACGCGACCGGCAACAAGGACGAAGGCGCGGGCGATCAGGGCATCATGTTCGGTTACGCCTGTCGCGAGACGCCGGCCCTGATGCCGGCGCCGATCTTCTACAGCCACAAGATTTTGAAGCTGCTCGCCGATGCGCGCCATGGCGGCAAGGAGCCGGCGCTGCAGCCCGACGCCAAGAGCCAGGTGACGCTGCGCTATGAGAACGGCAAGCCGGTCGAGGCGACGCAGATCGTTCTTTCCACCCAGCACTCCCATGAATCCCAGACCAGCGAAGACATCCGCCGGATCGTCGAACCCTATATCCGCCAGGCGCTGCCGGCGGAGTGGGTCAACGAGAAGACGGTGTGGCACATCAACCCGACCGGCTCTTTCGTGATCGGCGGTCCCGACGGCGATTGCGGCCTCACCGGACGCAAGATCATCGTCGACACCTATGGCGGCGCGGCGCCGCATGGCGGCGGCGCTTTCTCGGGCAAGGACCCGACCAAGGTCGACCGTTCGGCGGCCTATGCGGCGCGCTATCTTGCCAAGAACGTCGTGGCGTCCGGTCTTGCCGACCGCTGCACTATCCAGATCTCCTACGCCATCGGCGTCGCCGATCCGCTGTCGGTCTATGTCGACACGCATGGCACTGGCAAGGTCGAAGAGGCCAAGCTCGAGAAGATTCTGCCCGAGCTGATGAGCCTGAAGCCGCGCAACATTCGCGAGCACCTCGGGCTCAACCGGCCCATTTATGCGCGAACCTCCGCCTACGGACATTTCGGCCGCGAGCCGGACGCGCAAGGTGGCTTCTCCTGGGAGAAGACCGACCTCGCCGACGCGCTGAAACGCGCGGTGTGACGGAAACGCCGGAACGGCGGCGCCGTCAGCTCTACGGCCGGCGCAAGGGCCCCAAG
>DATEZM010000355.1:0-27101 GCA_035255625.1 Rhizomicrobium sp.
GGCGTACGGGTTCGGCGCCTGGACGGTCGGCGCGCCTTAGATATTGTTCGCCGCGGTGAATTCGCTGAACGCCTTCCAGAAGCGGTCGCGGATGGAGTCGTTCTCCATCAGGATCTCATGCTCGGAGTCCTCGAACTCGACGTACGTCGAATGCGGCATGCGCTTTGCGAAATCGCGTGTCGCCGGCGTCAGGCAGATGCGATCCTTGCCGGCGCCGCACACCAGCACCGGTGTCTCGATCGCCTCGGCATAGCCGGGCGCCATCTCCAACGCCATCGAGCGCGCCGCCGCATCGAACCAGCCCCAAGTCGGACCGGCGAGCCGGATGTCGGGATTCTTGATCACCAGATCCTGCGCGCGCTGCCAGCGCTGCCGATCCGACGTCACGATATTGTCCTCGAATTTCAGGCGCAGCGGATCACGCGCCTCCATGCCCAACACCCAGTCTTCCGAGTGCCCAAGCCGGTTCATGACCTTGCTCATCAGATTCGCGGCCCAGGCGGGCGTGCCCCGGGTCGAGACCGCCATCATCGGCGCGCTGAGAACGGCGGCAGCGAAGCTGCGCGGCTTGTCGTGCAGCGTGCGCAGCAGGATATGCGCGCCCATCGAGTGGGCGAGCGCCAGCGGCGGCGCACACTTCATCGGCGCCACGACCTCATCCATGAAGGTAGCGAGATCCTCGTCGAACTCGGAGAAATCGCGCACATGCGACTTGCGCGTATCGGCGACGGCACGGCTCGACCCGCCCTGGCCGCGCCAGTCGAAGGTGGCGACGATGAAGCCGCGCGCCTGCAACTCCCCGATCACTTCGCCATATTTTTCGATGAACTCGGTATTGCCCTGGAGCAGAACGCAGACACCACGTTCCGGCGCGCCCTGCGTTGGCGCAAAGCGCGTGGTGCGCAGCCGCGCGCCCGATGGCGTGACGATGAAATGCGGTGAGAAGACAGGCGCTCCGCTCAACCGCGCGCCTTCGCCAGCACCGGGCCGAGCTTCATGGCGAGCCCCATGTCGCCGGCGACGCGCAGCTTGCCCTGCATGAAAGCCGACGTCGGATCGAGCTCCTGCCGCGACATCTTCATGAAATCGTCGAGCGAGAGCGAGAGCGTGGTGTCGGCAGACTTGCCGGCGCCGTCGCTCACCGAATTGGGTACCGACTTGCCGTCGATCAGCACGCTGCCTTCGGCGCCGAAATCGAATTTCAGTATGCCGCCGAGGCCGGAATTCTCGCCGAGCGTGCCCGACATCTGCGCGATGATCTGCTGTACCGCTTCCGAAGCCATGCGACGCCTTCCCCGGTCCGCAACGGCTCAAAGGCCGCGCTTGGCGCGGATTATTAGCATTTGGCGTGCCCGAGACAACCGCTTGCGCCGGCGATTGCATTGCCTCGTCAATCGGCACACCCTCGCCATAGAAGGCAACGGAGACAGGGCGGGATGATCTATGTCTGGTACATCTTCCATCCGATCCTGTCGGAAGGCCGCGATGCCATCGCCCGAGCCGGCAGCTATTTGAAGTCGCGCATTCCATGAGTAACAAGGACGAAGACAGTCCCGCCGCCGCCAGCGCGCTGCCCTCGCACGCTGCCGAAGCGCGTGATGCCTTGGGCAATTTCTGCTTCTACCTGCACTTTGCGGTGATGATCTACATCGTTGCCGGCTGGGCCGTGCCGCTGCACGGCGCGCTCGTGTTCTATCTCTTCTTCCTGCCGGCCGTGGCCATCCAATGGCAGTTCAACAAGAACTCCTGCGTGCTGAACAACATCGAATCGCTGGTCCGTTTCGGCCAGTGGCGCGATCCGAACAACAAGGAAGAAGGGGCTTGGCTGCTGACGCTTGCGACAAGCCTCTTCGGTTACCCCTTCAAGGCCTGGCACATCGACCTTTTCACCTACTTCGTCCTGATCGCGCTATGGGTAGCCGGTCTCAGCCATTTGTTGTGGCGGTAGGGCGCGAAAATTCCGTCTTTCGCCCACCTTGAACAGCTTGGCACTCCTTCCCACCTATTGCTTGCCGGACGGCCCTTCGCGGCGTGCGGCACTGTGAAACCGGTTCCGGTCCATCGTGGACGGCGCCAGAAACTGCAACGCTTTCAGGAGGTTGTAACAATGCGTGACTTTACCCCCTATTTCCGTTCGACAGTCGGCTTCGACCATCTGTTCAACATGCTCGATCAGGCCGCCGACGCTTCCAACGGCTACCCGCCCTACAACATCGAGCGCACCGACGAGACGCACTATCGCATCTCCGTCGCCGTTGCCGGTTTCGCCGACAAGGACCTGACCGTCGAGGTTAAGGACGGCGTGCTGTCGGTCGTCGGCAGGCGTGAAGAACCGCCCAAGCAGGGCTACCTCTACCAGGGCATCGCCGGCCGCGCCTTCGAGCGCCGCTTTCAGCTCGCCGAGCATGTGGAAGTCCGCAGCGGCAAGCTCGAGAACGGCTTGCTCCATATCGACCTGGAGCGCGTCGTCCCGGAAGAGAAGAAGCCGCGCCGGATCGTGATCAACGCGCCGGAGCTCAAGACCATCGAGGGCCAGGCCAAGGCGGCCTAACCCTGCTGCGTCGAAGCGGATGACAGGGCCGGGTATCGGAGCTACTGATACCCGGCCCTTTCCTACGTCCCGTTCCGAATGCCCAGCTGGCAAAGCTCGTTTCTTGACCGTTTCCGCCGCATCGGCCGCCCCACGGGCGCGACTGCGCAGACCGACATCGCAGAGCTCCGCCGCCAATATGCCTATCTCTCGGAACGCTATGGCGCCCCACCGCGCGAAGCGGTGTTCGAGCCGGCGCAGATCGGACCACTCAAGGGCGAATGGGTGCGCATGCCCAATTCTTCGCCCGACCGGCTGATCCTTTATTTCCACGGCGGCGGCTATATCGCGGGTTCGCCCGAGACCCACCGTGCGCTCATTGCAAGGTTGACGCAGGCCGGCGAAGCCACGGCTTTCTCCTTGGCATATCGCTTGGCGCCGGAATTCGCGTTTCCCGCCGCGGTACGCGACGGCATCGATGCTTACCGTCACCTGATCCTCAAGAACGTCTCGCCACAGCAGATCGTGTTCGCCGGCGACGGTTCGGGTGGCGGCCTCGCCTTCGCGGTGCTGCATGCAGCGCGCAACGCCAACCTTCCCATGCCGGCAGGCTGTGTGGCGCTGTCGCCCTGGGCGGACCTCTCGCTCTCCGGCTGGTCGGTACTTCAGAACGCCAAGTCCGACACGGCGCTCAACTGGGAGCTCTTGTTCGTCAGTGCACGGCACTATCTCAAGAAGACCAATCCAGCCGATCCCTATGCGTCCCCGGCCTTCGCTAGCTTCAAGGACTTTCCGCCGATCATGGTGCATGCCGGCAGTCTGGAGATGTTGCGCGACGACGCCTCACGCATCGGCGACCGCGCTGCGGACGCAGGCGTTTCTGTCAGCGTGGAAATTTATGACGGCATGCAGCACGTCTTTCAGGCCAACCGCCACGTGCCGGAAGCGAAGGTAAGTCTCCAGCGGTTGGGTCAGTTCATCCGCACGCGCACATCGGCGCAGGCCAACGCGGCGCAGTAGCTATTTAGCCGCTTGGAGAGGTTGGTCTCCTCCAGGATTGCACCGGTGAAATGTCCGTCAGCGAGGTTGCGGCCTGAAAAGTCCAGCCCGGCAGATCGGTGAAGGGAGTTGCCGCGCGGGTGCCCCTGTCCCGAATAAAGCATCTCATTTCCGACGCGTTCTTCTGGCTTGGGGAATTCGGCGCGGCTTGGAACTGTCATGGCGCCGTTAACTTTCGGACAAGTGCAGCGTGGCGCGGTCGGGGCTAATACCTGATTAAGAAGCGGAAATTTGCCTTATGGACCGCCAGCGGCTAGGTGAGACGCCGGAAGATCGGTTATGGTGCGGCGGTCGCGGCCACTCCCCGGGGGCGATGGGCGGCGAATAAGCGAGGGCGAGACGAAGCGCAGGGTCCGGGCTACCCCCTTCGGTTTCCACGTTTGGCCACGGTTACAAGAGGTTCGACTTGAACAAGCGTGTTCTTATGCTTTCGGCTGCGGCAGTCGCGTTGCTGTCCGGCCCGGCGCTGGCGACCGATGAGATCAAGACCGTCCTCAACAAGGCGGTTAACACCAGCACGGCCGGCACCGGCGGCACCCCCGACGACATCCTGATCGATTCGACGGGCGGCATAACTTTCAACTCGAGCACTGTTCCGCTCCTGACGCTCGACTCGAGCAACAACATCAACAATGGCGGCGTGCTCAACGGCTCGAACCAGGATTCGCAGACCGCGGTCGCGATCGACGCAAACGGCCTGACCGGCTCCTTCCTCTCCAACGGAGCGATCAACCTGTCAGGCAGCGGCACGACGAAGAAAGCCCTCTATCTGACCGGCGCCGGCTCCTTCACCGGCACCATCACGCTCGACTCCAGTTCCACGGTCAACGTCGTGGGCGACAGCTCCAACGGCGTGATCAGCGATTCCAACACCGTGCTCAATGGCGACTGGATCCTGGGCGGCGTGTTGAACATGACGCCGGCGACAGCCAATTCGGCCACTGTCTCCGGCAGCTCGATTGTCGATCTGTTGGGCACGACCAACGGCAACGTGATCATCTCGAGCGGCGCCACCTACACGGCTATCGGCAATGGTTCTCAGGGCGTCGTGCTCTCGGGCCCGATCAGTGCCTGTAACGTCGCGGTCGTGCCAACCTGCACCGAGATCGGAACTTTCGCGAATTCCGGGGCCATCAGCGTGGCCGGCGTCGCGACCCGCGATCCCACCAAGACCAATGTCGAAGGCGGTTCGGCGCTTGTCCTGGAGAACAGTATCGCCGGCGGCATCCTGAACGACGGCCCCGCGAGTTCGTCTGACGGCACGGCGGCCGCTTCGATCACCGGCAACGGCACGTCCACCGGGCCGACCGTCGTGATTTCACCCAACCTGCTCGTCACCGGCGGCAAGATGGAAATCGGCGTCGATTCCGTCGATGCCGCGAATCCGGCTTACAGCTTCATCAACCGCGGCAGCATCGCGGCTTCGCCCGAGGATCCGAATATCTCCTCCGAGGCGATCCAGATGACCGGCACGGCATCTATCCCGATCGTTTTCGACGGCAGCGGCCTGCTGACCTCGGGCGCGATCGTCGCGGGCGCCACCAGCGTGACGCCCGGCTCGCCGGTCACCGCAACGGCGCTCGAGATCGGACAGTACGTCACGCTCCCCACAATCAACGTCTCGTCGCAGGTCTCGGCGACCGGCACCAGCGGCGGCTCGATCTCGGCGAGCATCACGGGGCCGCAGGGCGGCATCGCCACTGCGATCTCGATCGACGGCGCGCCGGTCAATGTGGGCGGCACCAATGTCAACACCACAAAAGTCAGCGAGATCGACATCGACCTCGGCTCGAAGATCACGGCGGTCGCCTCGGCGAGCATTCCCACCGGCACCACGCTCAGCGTGCTGACCGCCGTCGCGATCAAGGACCGGTCCAATTCGCTCGTCACAATCAACAATTCGGGATCGATCATCGCTAGCGCCACTCTGACCGACGCCACCACCGGCGCAGTGCTGACCACACTGTCGGATGGGGTGAGCAAGCCGCTCACCATCGCGGTCGATGCCTCGCTCAACAATGCCGGCATGACCTTCACCAATTTCGGGTCGGTCTCGGGCGACGTGCTGTTCGGATCCGGCAACGACACATATTTCGTCCAGGGCAGCGGTCCGTCGGCGGCAGCGACGCATTCTGGCGCGGTCAATTTCGGCTTCAGCAGTGCGGGCGGCGCGGACTTCCTGCACGTCGGCACGTTCGCCAATGTTGCCGGCTCGATCACGGCGCAGGGCACCCTCGATGTCCAGATCGACCAAACCGGCACGCTGTCGGTGCAGAATATCGGGACGACCCTTGCGACGCGCAATCTGAACGTTGCCGGTGGCACGACCACGACCAATGCGGACGGTACGATCACGACCAACGCCGGCACGTTGAACATCTCGGTCACACAGGGCGTAACCGCCCAGCCGATCATTACCGCGCAGACGGCAACGCTGAATCCCGGAGCGCAGCTTAATGTGACTTACGGCAGCTTCGTCACGCAGAGCGGAAGCTTCGCACTCATCCAGACTCCGGCTGGTGGATTGACTGTGTCTTCCGCCGATGTGGCGCGTTACAGCTCCGAGGTCGACGGAAGCAGCGGAGGTACGCTGCCTTTCCTTTTTAGCGCCGCTTCAATCACGAAGCAGACCGACGCAGCCCACGACACTCTTCTGCTCCAGATCACGGCCAAGAACATCGATCAGCTTGGTCTCACCGGTTATGCGCGCATCGTGCAGCCCTTCGCCAATATCGCCATCGCTAACGATACCGACCTCGGCGCCGCGATGATTGCCGGCATCAACTCCCAGGCTGACGCGCAGAAGGCGTATGACGCCTTCGCGCCCGACGTTTCCGGCGGCGTGCGCGCCGTCGCGGTCTCGCTGACCGACCAGGCGACCGGCGTGGTCGCTGCGCGTCTGCGCGACCTGCGGCTGTTCGCCAAGGAAGAGGGCGCGCTGACGCTATGGGGCAACCAGTTCGGCGAATATATGAGTACCCACGGCCAGAACGTCGCGGGCGTTCCCGGCCTCAATGAGCCGTCAACCTGCACTTCGGCCTGCGGCACGGTGCCGCTCAACGGTTTCAAGGACCACGGGTTCGGTTTCTCCATGGGCGTCGACGAAGGCTCGCCGGCCGATGGCTGGTATGGCGGCGCATTCACCTTCTACACCGGCGATGTTGCCGAGCTCGGCGACCGCCAGTCGACGACCCAGACGCTGTGGTACCTGCTGACCGGTTACTCGACATGGCGCGGCAAGGGCTTGTTCTTCGACAGTCAGGTCAACATCGGTTATGGCGACTTCAAGGGTAAGCGCATCATCACGCTCGACATTCCGAAATCGGCGGCAGTCCCGGTCGAAACCGGCTTTACCCGCGAGGCCGACAGCAAGCGCGCGGGCCTGGTCGCTTCGCTCGGTGCGACCCTTGGCGCGACGATGAAATACGGGCCGATCACCTCCATCCCGCAAATCTCGCTCGACGCCATGACGCTGCGCGAGGAAGGCTTCACCGAGCAGAACGGTGGCGTCGGCATGGATCTGACGGTTGCGCCCTACTACGCCAATTCGCTGCGCGTGTTCGTGGGCGACGAATTCCGCACCAGCCTCAATCTGGGCGATTTCTTCTTGCAGCCCGCGGCGCGTCTCGGTTACCGCTTTGATTTCCTGGACGACCCGGTCAAATTGCGCGCCCAGTTCGCCGACGTTAATCCGATCGAGGCGGGCAATCAGCCTGGCAGCGTCTTCACGCTGACCGGTCCCGATCCGTCGCGCGGCAATATCGTCGCCGGCGGGGCGCTCAACGCCACGACCGAGAACTGGACCATCGGTCTCAACTACGACTTCGTGCGCGGCTCCAACAACGCCACCGAACAGGTCGGCACAATCTCGCTGCTGGGCAGGATCTGAAGAAGCGTCTCCCGCTTGCAGGTCAGGTCCCCACCACTTCCAGGAACCGCGCTACGTCCTCGTCCGGTGTAGCGAAGGACAGCATCAGCCGCGCCAGCACCTCGCCGTCCTTTGGCGCCCCCCAGTCATAGAACACTGCGCCGGCAGCACGCAGCTTGGTGGCAAGGCCTTCCGGCATCCGTGCGAACACCGCATTGGCCGAGACCGGATGGGCGACGGTCACAGCCTTGGCGCGCGCAAGTCCCTGTGCCAGACGCTGCGCCAGTCCATTGGCCCGCCGCGCATTGGCCAGCCAATGGCCGTCCGCGAGATAGGCGTCGAGCTGCGCCGAAACGAAACGCATCTTGGAAATCAGATGGCCGGACTTCTTGCGCCGGTATTCGAAATCGGCGGCGTCTGCGGGATCGAAAAACACCACCGCCTCGGCGGCGAGTGCGCCGTTCTTGGTCGCGCCGAATGACAGTACATCCACGCCGCTCTTCCAGGTGAGTTCTGCCGGCGTGCAGCCCAAGCCCACCAGCGCGTTGGCGAAACGCGCGCCGTCCATGTGCAGCTTCATGCCGCGATCGCGCGCGACAAGCGAAATAGCCCTGATCTCGTCGGGCGAATATACCGTGCCGAGCTCGGTCGCCTGGGTCAGGCTTATGGCGAGCGGCTGGGCGTGATGGACGAAGCCCTTCTGGAAATGCTTGAGCGCGCGCTCGATTGCGGATGGCGTCAGTTTGGCATCGGCGCCTGCGATCGGCACCAGCTTGGCGCCATGGGTGAAGAATTCCGGCGCGCCGCATTCATCGACTGCGATATGCGCCTCTTCATGGCAGAGGATCGCCCCATGCGGTGGCACCAGCGTGGCCAGCGACAGCGAATTCGCCGTCGTGCCGTTGATGACGGGATAGGCCGCGACTTCGCGCTCGAAGATGCCGCAAAGCCGCTCACGCACTGTTGCCGTCAGCGGATCGGCGCCATAGGCGGGAGCGGGGCTCTGACCTACCGCCGCCAGCGCTGCAAGGATTTGCGACGAGGCGCCATAGTGATTGTCGCTGGCGAAATTCATCCGCCTACCAGTTGCCCGTATTGGGCATCGAGGTCCATGGCTCGGCTGGCGGTAGTGCGCCGCCTTCCTGCAGCAGTTCGACGGAAATTCCATCGGGCGATCGCACGAAGGCCATGTGGCCGTCGCGCGGTGGGCGATTGATGGTCACGCCGCCGTCCATCAGCCTTTTGCATACCGCGTAAATGTCGCCGACCCGATAGGCGAGATGGCCGAAATTCCGCCCGCCGGCGTAATCCTTCTCGTCCCAATTGTGGGTCAACTCGACCATCGGGATGTCGTCGCCCTTGCCTTTCGCGGCGTCCTCCGGCGTTGCGAGAAAGACCAGCGTGAATCGGCCCATCTTGTTCTCGACTCTGCGAAGTTCCTTCAAGCCAAGCTTCGCGCAATAAAAATCCAAAGCGGCGTCGAGGTCGCTTACGCGCACCATGGTGTGAAGATAGCGCATCCGCATTCGTCCCTTTTGTGAGAATCTGTCATCGCCGCTCCGGCGCGTGAATTTCTACAATGGCTTATGGCGATGCGAAAATCGACGCGCAGGAGAATTGTCCTCGCCGGCGCGCAATAGTCTGGCGTCTATGCTGCACCGCGAGAGGCGCAATTTCGCCACCATGGAATGCAAAGTTTCCTTTGTGGACGCGATGGTGGAACGATTAGCCGCATCCGAAAGCTTTCTCTCGAAGGCCGGAGGAAAACGTTCTGCGTTCACAGAAGTATCACTTGGCCGTGTTCCCGGAATCCGCAGGTTTCTCTGGAGTCGTATATCTGTGGCAAGCGGTGTCCGATACAGGCCGCGAGCCTCTCTGCCGGTCAACCATCGCACGGCAGCGGTGTGTGGATTAACCAGCCTGTTCACGAAGTTGCGTTTACCAAATCGAAAGACTAGACCCCCCTTGCGAACCGTGGTTACGTTAGCCCCAAGAAGAAGAGAGCATCGGGCGCCAACCGGTGCCGGGAGGGGGACGTGTTTTTGGCCCAAATCCGCCAATCCCGGTGCTGTCGCGCCGGGATTAGTTTTGTGTAGGCGATGAAAGACCCATGGAACAACCGACACACGACCTGAGATCCCACATTCCAACCGCCATCGAAGGAACAGGCACGCGTTCCGTCAGCTTGGTGGTGGTGGGCCTTATCCATGTCGGGCTGGCCTTTGCGCTTATTGCTGGCCTCAAGTCCGGCTTGATCGACAAGCTGCCGGAAGAACTTAAGGCCGAAGTCGTGCAGCCGAAGGACGAGGTCAAGCCGCCGCCGCCGCCGCCGCCGGATTTAGCGAAGCCGCCGCCGCCCTTCGTGCCGCCGCCGGAAATCAATATCGCCTCTGAGGCACCCTCGACCAATGCGATCACGGCCGTGCAGGCCGTGCAGCCGACACCGCCGGCGCCGGTGCAGACCATCACGCCGGCCAAGATGGTGGGCCGCACCCATGACTGCAATTCTTATTACCCGCCGCTCTCTGCCAAGCTGAATGAGAGTGGCAACGTGCTCATTCATTACGACGTTGGCGTCGACGGTTCGATCACCAACGTGGGCGTCTCCAAGTCCAGCGGCTCCGACCGGCTCGATCAAGCAGCGGTCAATTGTGTTTCGTCCAAGTGGCGTGACAGCCCCGCCATGCAGGGAGAGACGCCGGTCGCTTCACCCAATCACCAAGCCATCATTCAGTTCAAACTCAACGGCTAAACCCAGCAGATATTCTCTTCTGGACTCACGGAGTAGTATGAAATGACCTTGAAGAACCTGACGATCGCAGCCGCCTTCGTCCTGATTTCGGGCCTCGGCGCTAGCCAGGCTCTGGCCCAAACGGCCCCTCCACCGCAGCCCGCTATGGCTACGCCTGGTGGTGCACCTGGCGCCGGTCCCACGATGGCGCCGGCACCTGCACCTGCACCGGCGGTTGCGCCGCCGGCTCCCAGCGCGCCGGTGGCTTCGCCGACCTCGAATGACAATCCTTACGGCCTTGAGGACATCGTCAAGAAGGGCAACCCAGTGTCGCTCACCGTGCTGGCGCTGCTCGCCATCATGTCGGCCGGCACTTGGTACATCTTCTTCATGAAGTTCTTCGAGCAGTCGCGCATCCTTACCCAGGCGCGCACGGTGGAGAAGCGCTTCTGGACCTCCGGCACGCTCGCCGAAGGCGTCGATAAGCTCCCCAAGAACTCCATGTTCCGCAGCGTCGCCGATGCCGGCATCCGTGCCTCTCAGGGCGGCACCAGCCTCGTCGGCCTGAACGACTGGATCGCGATGTCGCTCACCCGCCAGCTCGAGGATGCCAATTCGCGTCTGCAAAGCTCGATCGCCTTCCTGGCGTCGGTCGGTTCGACCGCTCCGTTCGTCGGCCTGTTCGGTACGGTGTGGGGCATTCTGCAAGCGCTCATCGCGATCGGCGTCGCCGGTCAGGCCTCGATCGACAAGGTCGCGGGTCCGGTGGGTGAGGCGCTGATCATGACCGCGCTCGGTCTGATGGTCGCGGTGCCGGCGGTGTTGATCTACAACTACCTCGTGCGCCGCAACAAGGTCATCCAGGAGAAGCTTCGCGGCTTCGCCGGCGACTTGCAGACCTATCTCATCACCAAGAGCGGCAAGTAGGCCAGGGGACGCGCCAACACGCGGAGTAATCGCCCATGGCAATGAATGTTCAGGCCGCAGATCACGGCGACGATCCGGATCTGAACACGACCATCAATACCACCCCGTTGGTGGACGTGATGCTCGTGCTTCTGATCATCTTTCTGGTCACCATTCCGGTGATCGTGAAAGTGACGCCGGTGACTCTTCCCAACTACCGGAACATCGCGACGATCACGAAGCCGGAAAACATCGTCATCGCGGTCGATAAGGACGAAAACATCTACTACAACAACGCCCCGATCGACTCGAGCGAGTTGAAGGACCGGCTGGAGGATGCATTGCGCCGGGCCATAGCAGCCGGCCATCCTCTTCCCGAGGTGCACATTCGTGCCGACAAGTCAGTCCGCTTCCAGGCGGTCGGCCGCGTCGTGTTCGCCTGTCAGCTCGCCGGCATCCAGAAGGTCGGATTCCTGACCGAGCCGCACAACGACGAGCCGCAGTGATCGACGGACGGAACAAAGGTAACGCCCCATGGCAATGAATATCGGCAACGAGTCCGGCGAAGGCGAGGTGATGGTGGAGATGAACACCACGCCGCTGATCGACGTCATGCTCGTGCTGCTCACACTGCTCATCATCACGCTTCCGATCCAGACCCATGCGGTGAAGCTCGATATGCCGCGGCCGAACCAGAAGCCGCCACCGACGCCGCCCGTGGTGGTCACACTGGTGGTCGACTTCGATGGCCAAGTTTACTGGAACAACGCGCCGATCGATCGCAAGACGCTGGACAGCTATCTGTCCTCGGCGGCGACCGACGATCCGCAGCCAGAAATCCATCTCCAGCCCAACCGGCTGGCGAAATATGATGCGGTGGCGATGGTGCTTGCGGATGCGCAGCGCATCGGGGTAACCCATATCGGGTTCACCGGCATCGAAACCATGCAGTGATGTGAGGGATGACCGCGGATCGTGCGCATGCGGTTTCATGCGCCCGGGCCCGCGCCTTTGAAGTAGAGGTCAAGAATGTTGTTGTTCAAGTCCATCCGTGCCGCGGCAGCGGCGTTCGTCATCGGCATCGCGACTTTGGGGGCCGCTACCATCTCCCTCACCGCGCCGGCTGAGGCCGCGGCGCGCGCGCCTGTCGCCAAATTCCTGAACGAGGCGATCCATGCTGCCGCCGCCGGCAATCTCGGCGGCGCCCGCTCCGCGGTGGCCGAGGCGGAAGGCGTCAGCGGTCTCACATCCGGCGATCACGAGGCGATCGACCAGGTCAAGAACTACATTGCCCAGAAATCCGGTTCGGGCGGTGGCGGCGGATGCGCCGGCCTCTATCTGAAGGGTGACTATCACGGCGTCATCTCGTCGGGCGGCGGCGACCCACAATGCAGTCAGCTCAAGGCGCAGGCCTACTATCTGCTGCACGATTTCCGCGGCTGCACGAACTACATCCGCAACAACTTTGGCAGCGGCGCCGGCGAACAGATCCTGCAGCTTGAGCAGCGCTGCGCCTACGAGTCGGGCGACAATGAGGGCCAGCGTGTCGCTCTCGAGCAGCTCGTCCAGCGCACCAACAAGCCGGAATACTGGTCCAGCCTGCTGCAGGCCGCGGAGGGCACCAAGGGTCTCTCCGATCACCAGACACTCGACGTCTATCGCCTCAAGCTGCTGACCGGCACGCTCAGGGGCGCCGACGATTATATGCTGCTCGCGCAGCTGGCGCTTCAGATGGGCTTCGGCGCGGAATCCCAGAGCGTCATCCAGAAGGGCATTCAAGCCAAGTTGCTTGCAGGCGACCGCGTGAACCGCTTGCTTGGCATGGCCGGCAGCCAGGCCGCGTCGAATGCCGCGAAGGCGGGTGCCAGCGCCAACGGCAGTGGCGACGGGATGGTCAAGCTCGGAGAGGATCTCTGGGGTCAGGGCAAGGCCCAGGACGCCGTCAAGATGGTCCAGCAGGGCATTGCCAAGGGCGTGACGGACAAGGCCAATGCGCAGACCCGTCTCGGGCAGGCCTATCTCGGAGCCGGACAGAAGGACCAGGCGGTCCACGCCTTCGCAAACGCCGATGGCGATCCCAAGGCCAAGGTCATCGCCCATTTGTGGGAAATCTACACGCGCACGCATTGAGCGGCCGGCGCGATATACACGGGAAAGGCCGGGCGTTTACCCGGCCTTTTTCATTTTCGTTTGGGCGTGCCGCGCACCGCGCCGCGCATCTGCCACAGATATGTTCTGACGTCGGTATCGGGTGGCGCGGCGACGCCGGAGCCCGCCGCGTGAGCCACCAGCTCGTCGAGCGAGAAGTCCATCTCCACATCGTAGGCCCGCTCGATCTGATTGCGCAGGTCCTGCTCGGCTGCGTACCAGGCCTGTTTCCCGGGGCCGTCACGGCAGGTTGAGAGCTCGCGCGGGTCTGTCGCGCCCCAACGCCGTTCGATGCAGTGATAAGGGTCGAACGACATCGCGAACAGCCGCTTGCGCGCATCTTCGTATCCGAAGTTCACCTGAGAGCCATCGCTGCGCACGTAGCTTAACTTACACGCCGCCGCCGTGCGGTCGTACGTCGTCAGCATGTCCACAGCAAGACTCTGACCGGCATATTTCAGCTTGGAATCGCCCGACTGGTACATCGCCATGAAACGTGCGGCCATGTCGCGCAATTCCTTGAACGCGGTCTTGAGCCGCGCATCGCGCGAAGGTGTGGAGAATGTTTCCCAATCGCCTTCGGTGCCGTAGATGTTGGGCGGCAAATGATCAGGTTGCGCCATGTTTGTCAGTCCCGCCGCGATGGCGAGCGTCACGGCATCGGCGCGATAGTGCAGATCGGCGCAGTTCGACTCCACCATGTCGTGGACTTCCTTCAGCGGATCGAAGGAAAGGTTGCCGCCGGCCAGTCGGGCGCGGACGAAATCGTAGTAGTCCAAGGGTTCCTTGTTTAGCGTGAAGGTGCCGCTGCGCCAGTCGCGATCGTCGTTCGGCCGCGCGCCATTGCCGAAGAACTGCTCGTCGGAGAAATCCGGAATCGCCTTGTTCGGTGGCACGACTACATGTCCGCCGACATAGGTACCATCGGGCTTCCTGAGCGCATCTACCAGGCTCACGGGACGCCAGTTCTTGAAACCTGCACCCATACCGGGGGAAGAGCGCACGAAGCGCAAATCGTAGAAGCCGCGGGTCAAGGCATTGTCCGGATGCGCGTCGATATAGTGGATGCGTCCGTCGGGATCGACGCGGTAGACGGTCGCCAGATGACCGTTTGGATCGTAGATCACCGTCCCGGGCCGGATCGAACCGGGCTGGATCGCCGGCGAGTAGAGATCCTGTTCCAGCGGCTCTTCGAGATCGGGATGGACGCGATAGGTCGCCGACGAGACCGCATCGCGCAGCGTGTCGATCAGGGCATAGCCGCTGGTCTCACCGCCGGCGATGGTCGTCCGCTCCGTGACGGCGTTGCCGCGCGCCGTATAACGGATGTCGCGGGTATGGCCGCGTGGCTCAACCACCGAGACATAGGCGAAGGGAAGGCCCCGCTTCCACGCATAGTAGAACCGCAGCACGTAGGGCAGGTCCGCGCAGTCGGAGCGGAAATAGATTCCATCCGGGTCAGAGGCGCGGAATGGATTGCCTGGTCCGCGCAGACAGGCATCAACCGTGCGGCAGCCCGAATCGCCGATGCCGGTTATGAACTCGCCAAAGCCGCGCTCGTCCGCCGGCGTCCAATGGTCGTAGCGCACGACATAGTAGGACTGCGGACCATAGGTCGGGAGAGGTGGAGCTGCCGCCGGAGACGGCGGCTCGTCGGCCGCGCCGCACAGAACGAGCGCGGCGAGCGCGGCGATGGTTCGAAAGGCCCTGGTCACGCATCCCCCGCCCGCAACGGTAACGGAGCGCAGGGGCGTGTCCAAGCTTGGTCCCGCGGGGTCGAGACCGATATAAAGCTGGTGTAACTTTCCGGTCATAGCCACATGGACGCGATCCTGACGCCGCCCGAAAGCGAGGCGCTGCTTTTGTCCTTGCGGATCTCCTTTGTCGCGGTCTTCGCGGCGCTGCCCTTGGCCTTCGGCGCCGCCCTCCTCCTGGCCCGCACGCGCTTCCCCGGCAAAGTCCTGATCGACGGCCTGATCCATGTGCCGCTGGTGTTGCCGCCCGTCGCGATCGGCTTTCTGCTGCTCACGGCGTTGGGCACGCGAGGGGTGCTGGGGGGTTGGCTGCTGCACACCTTCGGCATCCGTTTTGTGTTCAGCTGGACCGGCGCGGCACTCGCTTCCGCGATCATCACCTTCCCTTTCCAGGTCCGCGCCATTCGCCTGTCGCTAGAGGCGATCGATCCGGGTTTGCAGCAGGCTGCGCAAACGCTGGGTGCGGTGTGGTGGGACAGGCTTCTCAACGTCACGCTGCCGCTGGCGTTGCCCGGCATCACAGCTGGCGTCGTCACCGCCTTCGCCGCCAGTCTCGGAGAATTCGGCGCCATCATCACCTTCGTCTCCAATATCGAAGGCGAAACGCGCACCCTTCCGCTCGCCATCTACACGGCACTCCAAGCGCCTGGCGGCGACGCGGAGGCGATGCGCCTGTCGCTTCTCTCGATCGCTCTGGCGCTGATCTTCATGACGCTGGCCGAATTCGCGCAGCGCCGGGCGCGCGCATGAGCGTCGAAGTAAACATTCGTCACGCGTTTCTGGGGTTCACGCTCGATGTGGCTTTCGCTTTGCCGAAATCCGGCGTCACCGCGCTGTTCGGCGCGTCGGGCGCCGGCAAGACCACGATCGTGAGCGCCATTGCCGGTACCTTTCGCCCGCAGCGCGGCCGCGTCGTCATTGGCGGCCGAACCGTGCTCGACACCGCCGCCGGCATCTTTGTTCCGCCAGAGCAGCGCCGCGCGGGCATGGTGTTCCAGGATGCGCGCCTGTTTCCTCATATGAGTGTGCGCGACAATCTGTTGTTTGGTTGGCGACGCGCCGTCGCGCCCGTGGATGCAGGAGCGATCGATCGCGTCGTTACACTCCTCGGTCTGGAGCGGCTGCTGGAGCGGCGCCCACGCATGCTCTCCGGTGGCGAGAAGAGCCGCGTCGCACTCGGCCGCGCGCTGCTATCGTCGCCGGAGATTCTCCTGCTGGACGAGCCGCTGGCTGCGCTCGATGCGCAGCGCCGCGCCGAGATCCTTCCGTATCTGGAGCGCCTGCGCGACGAGGCCGGCCTGCCGATGCTCTATGTCAGCCACGCGCTCGACGAGGTCGCGCGTCTCGCCGACGACATTGTGGTGATCAAGGAGGGAAGAAGCGTGCACAGCGGCTCGGTGTTCGATCTTCTGACCGACCTCGAACTGCCGGTGCTTGCCGGTGCGCCGCCCGTCGGTGCGGTGGTCGTGGCGACTGTCGATAAGCCTCGCGACGATGGCCTGACCGCACTCGCCTTCGACGGGGGCACCCTGTTTGTCTCGCAGCTCTCGGCGCCCACCGGTGCACGGCTGCGCGTGCGCGTCCGCGCCGAGGAGATCATGCTGGCGCTGGAAGAACCGCGCGGTATCAGCGCCAACAATATTCTGGCCTGTCGCGTCGTTGCGCTGGCAGAGGTGGGCCCTCAGGCCGATATTCAGCTGACTTGCGGCGCGACCCGGCTCGTCGCCCGCATCACCCACGCTTCGGCCCGCCGCCTCGAACTCGCGCCCGGAAAGGCTGTCTTCGCCGTCGTCAAATCCGTCACGGTCGATGCGCCCTCCCGCGCTTGTGATTGGCCTTGAGCGCCGGGCGGGGTAAGACGGCACGTCCTGAAGGGGTATCCGATGAGGCGGTTCACGGCGTTTCTTGGCGGTCTCGCAATCGCGGCGGCAATCTGCGCGGGGGCCGCGGCCAGCGATAGCGAATTCGCTCCCTGGGGTTTTGACCTGACGGCGCGCGATACCGCCGTGAAGCCCGGCGATGATTTCTTCCACTACGCCAACGGTGCTTGGCTCAAGCGGATCGAGATACCGGCCGACCGCTCCAATTGGGGCATGCATGCCGAGCTCGCCGAGCGGACGCTGATGGAACTTCGCACCATCATGGAGGATGCGCAGAAGGCCACCCCATCGACCGTCGACGGCAAAGTGGGCGCTTACTACGCTGCCTACATGGACGAGACGCGGATCGAGCAGCTCGGTGCCGCGCCGCTCAAGCCTGCGCTCGACGCCATCCGTTCGGCCGGCAGTCGCGATGCGCTGACGGCTCTCATGGGCCGCGCCAACAAGGACTTCGAAGGTTCGCTATTCTCCGTCTCGATCGCGCCGGACGCCAAGGACCCATCCCACTACGCGATCTATGTCAGCGAGGCCGGCCTCGGCATGCCAGACCGCGACTACTATCTGGAGACATCCTTCGCCGCGAAGAAGAAAGCCTATCAGGACTACGTCGCGAAGCTGCTGATGCTCGAAGGTTGGCCGGACGCCGGCGTCCGCGCCGCAGCCATTGTCGCACTCGAGACGAAGATCGCCGAAGCGAGCTGGACCAGGGTGCAGGAGCGCGATGTCGTCGCCACCTACAACCCGATGTCGCTTGCCGAACTGAAAACGACGGCGCCGGGCTTCGACTGGGGCGGCTTCCTCAAAGCGAACGATCTCGGCGCGCCAGCGAAGCTGATCGTCGTGGAGAAGTCCGCGCTGCCCAAGCTCGCGGCGATCTTCGCCGCCGCCGATATCGACACGCTGAAGGCTTGGGCCGCGTTCAACGTCGCGGACAATGCCGCGGTTTATCTCTCCAAGCCCTTCGCGGATGCGAGCTTCGAATTCCACGGCCGTGCTCTCTCCGGCCAGGCGGAGCAGCGGCCGCGCTGGAAGCGCGCCGTCCACACCGTCGCCGGCGGCGACATCCTGTTCGGCCAGCGCAGCGAGATTTTCGGTTGCCTGATCTGGGCGGTGGGCGATCTCTATGTCGCCAAACACTTCCCGCCTGCTACCCGCGCCAAGGCACAGGCACAGATGGAGAATCTGAAGGAGGCTCTACGCGCCCGCATCGCCCGCCTCGACTGGATGAGCGATGCGACCAAGGCCAAGGCACTCGCGAAGCTCAAGACCCTCACGATCAAGATCGGCTCTGGTCCCGACAAGCGCGACTACGCCGCGCTTGTCGTCGGCCGCGGCGACCTTTACGGCGATGCGCAACGCATCGGCGCTTTCGAATGGGCGATCCAGGCGGCGCGGCCGGGAAAGTCGGTCGATCGCGACGAGTGGGAGGAATCGCCACAGACGGTCAACGATTACGAAGATCCGGTCCGCAATGAGGTCGCCTTCCCTGCCGCCTATCTCCAGGCCCCATTCTTCGATCCAAATGCCGATCCGGCGGTGAACTACGGCGCAGCCGGCCTGATGGCGCACGAACTGACCCACGGCTTCGACGACCAAGGGCGGCAGTTCGATGCGCAGGGCCGCCTTGCCGACTGGTGGACGCCGAGTGACACCGCAACCTTCAAGGCCCGCATCGCCGCGCTGGGCGCGCAATACAACGCGTACGAAGTGCTTCCCGGCCTGCACGTCAACGGCGACCTCACCATGGGTGAGAACATCGCCGATCTCGGCGGGCTCCTGATCGCCTATGACGCCTACCACAAGGCACTCGGCGGGAAGCCCGCGCTGGTGCGCGACGGCCTCAGCGGCGATCAGAGATTTTTTCTCGGTTGGACGCAGGTCTGGCGCCTCAAAGTGCGCGACGACGCGATCAAGCTGCGCATCGTGAGCGATCCGCATTCGCCACCTGGCGCCCGCACCGATATTCCCTTGCAGAATATCGACGCCTGGTACACGGCTTTCGCGGTCAAGCCCGGCGACAAGCTCTATCTCCCGCCTGCGAAGCGAGTGCGGATCTGGTGAGCCGCTTCACTTCGCCCGGAAGACGAAGCGCTTCGACAGCACGAAGTTGAAGATCAGCCCGACCCCGACGCCGATGGCCGTCGCGACCAGTGGATTGGAGAACGGCGGCGGCGCAAAGCGGACGAACAGCGAATAGGTCGCATAGTTGATCAGCGCGCCCAGGCCGTTTGCGAGCATGAACTTGAACCATTCCCGCGCGATCTCGGCCCCGCTCCCTGTCGCGGCGTGCTCGGCGAAGGTCAGGTTGCGGTTGCCCCACCAGGTGAATGTCATGGCGCAGAAGATCGAGACGATGCGGCTACTATAAGGATCGAACCCCGCCAGGTGCAGCATCAGCCACAGCACAGTCAGATCGACCACGAAGCCGGCGGCACCGACCGCGCCGAAGCGCAGGAACCGCGAACGCAGCAGGGCGCGCAGGCGCTGCTCCAGGTTCACGAATTGCGCCGTTCTTGCGGCCCACGGAAGGCGAGATAGGCCATGCGCTTGGCCTCCCAACGGCCACGCGTGACCGTATCCAGGATCAACCCGCTCATCAGCGACAGAAAGGCGATCACCATCAATCCGGTGGCAAGCAACGCGGTCGGCAGGCGCGGCACGGTTCCGTGTTCGATAAAGTAAATCAGGAGCTGCCCACCGAGGATGCCCGCCACCGCGGCCAGGATCGCCGCGACGACGCTGAAGAAGAACAGCGGTCGTTCCTCGCGGATCAGATGTGCGATGGCGAGGAGTATGCGGAAGCCGTCGCGATAGGTGTTGAGCTTGCTCGCCGTTCCTGCCGGCCGCTCCTTGTAGCGGGTGTCGACTTCGGCCATTGGCATCAGCAAGCGCACCGCGTGCACCGTCATTTCCGTCTCGATCGCGAAACCCGCGGCGGTGAAGGGGAAGGATTTCACGAAGCGCCGCGACATGACGCGATAGCCCGATAGCATGTCCCTGAGTTCGATGCCGAACATCAGCGCGGTCAGGCCCGTCAGCATCCGGTTGCCCCAGACATGGCCCATGCGATAGGCGGCGGCCTCGGTGTGCACGCGGCGCCCCGTCACGAGATCGAGTTCTTCGTCGACTAGCCTGGCGACCAGCTCGGGCGCCTGCGCCGCGTCATATGTGTCGTCGCCGTCTGCCAGCACATAGATGTCCGCTTCGACATCGGCGAACATCCGGCGCATGACGTTGCCCTTACCCTGCCGCAGCTCGGTTCTGACGATCGCGCCTGCCTCGCGCGCCACGGCTGCCGTCCGGTCCTTGGAGTTGTTGTCGTAGACATAGACCTGCGCCAGCGGCAGAGCGGCGCGGAAGTCGCGCACCGTCTTGCCGATTGCGGCTTCCTCATTGTAGCAGGGCAGGATGACGGCGATGCGAGTGGGTTCGGTCATGAGCGCGGCCATTTGAAGAGCGGGCAGAATTCATAGTCGCCGATGATGTTGGTGTCGAACACCTTGCATTGCAGCCAGTCGATCCGCAGGTGGTACTCCGCCAGTGCATCGTGCGCCCGGCCCATGTCATAAGCGTCCGACAGGACATAGAGATCGCGCTTCTTTGCGATCCACTCGTAGACCCGGCCTTTCATCATTTTGGTCAGCTTGGTGCCATCCTGCGGCTGCACCATCCAGCCGTCGATGCGCAGCAGTGGTACTTGCCGCGGGAAGGAGGGTGCGATGAAGCCAAGCGGGCCGTTACCAGTCATCAGCACCATGGCACGGTCGGGATGCTCGATCTTCGGCAGATCGGCCTGTACGAAGGGATCGCTGATCGGCGAGCGTTCGATGTAGTCGACCCGGGTGGTCGCCGCCACTGCCAGCAAAAGCACACCCAGTGCGATGAGCTGGATGCGGCGCGGAATCGGCAAAAGGCCGACTGCAATGGCGATCAATAGTGGCCCCAGCATCTCGAGTCCGACGATGTAGCGGTAGATCGCGAACATTTTGAGCCAGACGAGGTAGGACGCAGCGGCGAAGGCGAGGATCGGCGCCGCAGCTTGCGGCACGACAAGCGGGTCTTTCGACCGGCATCCCGCCACCCACACGATGATGGCGGCGATTCCGGTGACATAGGCGAGCGGCACGCGGATATCGCGGAACGGGATGTCGTCTGCAACCGACCAGTCGAGCGCGAACAAGACAGGAAACAGGGCCGCCTTCCAGAAATGCGTCGGAAGGAAGCGCATGTCGCGATAAGGCGCCGCCAGCGCCAGCGGCGATTTGAAAGTCTCGTTGAAATAGGGAAAGAGCGGATTGCCGGTCGTCTGCATCAGATGCTGCGTCCAGTAGCCCATCATCAACGCCACGCCGATCAGCCCGCCGACGCCGCCGGCGACCAGCCGCGTGAATTGCTGCCGCCAGTTCCCGCCCATCGCCACAAGCGCCGCCGCAAAGCCGACCGCAAACGGGAATTCGGGGAGCTTCAATCCCACCGTGGCGCCGACCATCAAGCCGGTGGCCGCCGCGATTGCAGCCGTCAGCCACGGCGGTCCTTCGTTCATCCGCTTGCGATTGACCACCAGGATCGCGATTGCCGACAGGATGACAATGCTCATCGTGTTGTCGTGATAGGTGGTGCCGAACATGTTGAGGCCGAGTCCGCCGGTCTGTCCGAGCAGCGCAAGCGCCGCGGCGGCAAGCTTGTTTTCGTCGACGCGCAGCGTCTGCCGACCAAGGATGTAGAGCGGCACGACATTGCCGCCCTGCAATGCACCCAACACGAATAGGGCAAACCAGGTCGGCGTATGCGTCGCCAGCACGTAGAACGGAATGTCCTGGAACGGGTTGTAGTAGGTGGCCTGGTGCGCCACGAGCATGTCGATGTGCTCGCGCCCGTTCAGATACGCGTACGGGATGTACCAGTGATAATTGCGGAAGTCCCAGGACGTGTCCTTGCCCAGCCAAAGGACATAGAGACCCCAGAAGGCCATGGTACCGCCAAGGAACAGCCATTCGGCGACCGTCAGCCGGAGCGCGCGCGTTTCGGCACTGTCTGAGGCCATGGGGCTTGAGGTCACGCGCTCGAGGAACCGGCGTGGTTCTAGCAGACCTTGCCGGATGTGAAACTCCCTTGACGCCGTCATGCGGGGACGGCTGCGGCCTCAAACCGAGGCTGGAATCTCGACTGGCTGCTCGACCTGGAGATTGGACAGGAACTGCCGTGTCGCGGCGCCCGCCGAGTGGCGAAGGACGAACTGCCTGGCCTGGTCGCGTGGCAAGGTGAGCGCCCGGCGGCATGCGGCGCCGAGGTCGTCGTCCAGAGCCGCGGCGGGGCAATTGCCGACCACATCCTGCATGACCTCACGCGGGAAAGTCGCCACCGGTGTGCCGCAGGCCAGCGCCTCCAGCATGACGAGGCCGAACGTGTCGGTCAGGCTCGGGAAGACGTTGACGTCGCTCGCCGCATAAGCGCGGACCAGCTCCTCGCCGGATTTCGGGCCGAGGAATTTGACGTCCGGATATTTCCGGGCGAGCGACTCGTGCGCCGGTCCAGGCCCGACCACGACCTTGGTGCCGGGTAGATCGAGGCTCAGGAATGCCTCGATGTTCTTCTCGATCGAGACGCGTCCGACATAAAGAAAGATCGGCTTCGGGAATGGCAGCGTGGCGTCGTCGATCGGGCGGAAACGAGCGGTGTCTACGCCACCTTCCCACAGCCGCACATTCTTGAAACCCTGCGCTTCGAGTTCGCGCTTCATCGCCGGCGTCCGCGCCATGGTGGCGACGCCTCTGGAGTGAAACCATCTCTCCCACCGCCACACCCAACTCTCCGGAATGAAGGGAAAGCGGGCATGGACATATTCCGGATAGCGGGTGTGGAAGGCGGTGGTGAATTCGATGCCGTGTTTGATGCAGAGCGCGCGCGCGCTCATCCCCATCGTGCCCTCGGTCGAGATGTGCACGGCGTCAGGGGCGAATTCGCGGATCGTCTTCTCCAGCCCATCGCGTGGGAAGATGGCGAGTCGGATTTCGGGATAGGTCGGCAGTGGCACGCTGAAGCGGCCCTGCGGCGTCGCATAGCGCACCTGGTGGCCCATCCCGGTCAGCTCCTGGCCCAGCATCTCCAGAGTCGTGACGACGCCGTTCACCTGCGGCTTCCACGCATCGGTGACGATCAGGATTTTCAGATGTTCCTTGCCGGGCACAGGGAATCGGCCGAGCGGCCTCACGGCGCCCGGCCATAGCCGGCGTACCCTAGGCGGGTACAGGCGCGGCTTCGCCGACGACCGAGGGCCCGTAGGCTGGGGCAGATACAGGAGCGGCCCAACGAACGATCTCCAGATGTCCGCTGGCATCTTCGACAAGGGCTGTGCAGCTTTCAACCCAGTCTCCATCATTGAGGTAGAGAACGTCGCCAATTCGGCGAATCGCGGCCTGGTGGATGTGGCCGCAGATCACCCCGTCAAGCCCGCGCGATGCGGCGGCGCGCGCCACCACTTCCTCGAATCGGCACACATATTCGACCGCGTCCTTTACGGCGTGTTTCAGCCACGCGGACAGCGACCAATAGGGGAGGCCGAGAGCGCGGCGGACGCTGTGCAGCGCACCGTTCAGCGCCAGCACCTTGTCGTAGGCCCAGGAGCCCAGATGGGCGAGCCATTCGGCGAACTCGATCACGCCGTCGAACTGGTCGCCATGGATGACGAGCAGCTTGCGGCCGTCGACAGTCTCGTAAACTGCCTCCCGGACCACCTCGATGCCGGCATAGTTGCGGCCGCAGAAGCCGCGCAGGAATTCGTCGTGATTGCCCGGCACGAAAACGACGCGGGTGCCTGCGTCGACCTTGCGTAGGATCTCGTGCACGACCTCGCTGTGCGCCTCGGGCCAGAACCAGCGGCGCTTAAGCTGCCAGCCATCGACGATGTCGCCAACCAGATAGAGCGTGTCGCTGGTGTTTCTCTGCAGGAAGTCGAGCAGCAACTCGGCCTTGCAGCCCCTGGTCCCCAGGTGGACGTCGGAGATGAAGATCGTGCGGTGGTAGTGCGTGGGACGCGTAGGCGTAGAGCGGGGTCTGGGAGGCTTGATCGTCACCGGTGGGGCTACCAGCCAGGAGATGCGGGCCATGACATCGCGCTCCGGTCTCGAGCGCGAATCGGCGCCCATTTGTCCTTCGTCTGCCTAGCGGGCGCGCGCAAATCTTTTGCGGAAGCGCCGCGAATCTTTTGTTGCGACGCAACGACATGCATGTGAATCGTTAGGGAGTTGTTAAGTTCTGGGGCAGGAATCGAACTGTTATTTTGCGCCGCACCATGAGAGACGTCCAGGTGCTACGTGCCCGAGAAACGGGCAAAATGCCTAGTAAATACTGGTATTTTTCACAGAACTGCCGAATCTTTGGACTTGCATGACCCCATTGCCAAGTCCATATTGCTGCAGCGCGGTATGAACGACCTCCCGTTGGTCATGCCGCCCGCCCTTCCTGGGCGTTTCCTCCCTGAACTTGGCCGCTCTATCTGAGCGGCCATTTTTTTAGGGGCTATTCGGCGGCCAAGTTCATACGGCGGTTTCTTGCCAACAGGGCCGGATCGATGGCGACGAGCCTGGTGAGCCCCTCTGTCAGCCGGGCATGGACCCGCTCGAAGCCGGCGCCCTTGGCGATGCGCTCCTCGTCCAGATAGAGCGCCCGGTTGATCTCCACCTGCAGCGCGTGGACGTCGCGGTCGCGCCGTCCGTGCAGGTGCGTCGTGTAACCGCCGGCATAGGGCGCGTTACGGGCGTGGCTGAAGCCCTGCGTCTCGAAGGCGATCTCGGCTGCCCGCGTCAGCACCGGAGCCGCCGCCATGCCATAGCGGTCACCCAGGACGACATCGGGAATCGCGGCGGCCGACGGCATCGAATGACAGTCGATCACCACAGCAACGCCGAACTGCGCCCGCGTCTCCTCCACCAGCTGCGCCAGAGCGGCATGATAGGGCCGGTACAGCCGAGCCAGCCGGTCCTCGGCCTCCTTGGGAGACAGTTTGGAGCGGTAGATCTCGGCCCCATCGCGCACGATGCGCGGGATGACGCCGAGGCCGGCAGTGACGCGTGGGCTCGGTGCGTCGACCGCCAGCGACAGCGCGCCATCGAACATCGCGCTGTCGATCTCCGACGGCGCCCGGTTGGGATCGAGGAACGCCCGCGGGAAGCGCGCCGCGATCATCGGCGCTCCCAGCGCGACCGCGCCGCAGAACAGCTCGTCCACGAAGGCGTCCTCGGAACGGCGCAGGTTGATTGCGTTCAGCCGGCTCATCGCAAGGAAGTTGGCCGGATAGGTCCGCCCGGAATGCGGCGAAGCGAACACGAACGGAACTGTCTGGCGAAACGGGCGGTGGATGCGAAATGGCTCGGCGTAGAGCGCCGCCAGATCGGGGGTGCCGTCGGCCGCAAAGGGATCTTCTGGGCTTGTCATGCGATTCGCTGTTCCGGCAGCCAGTGGACCACTAACGATTGCGGCCGATCAAGCGGCGCGGCAGCGCAGGGCCCGCAATTAACCGTCGTTTACGGTTTGCGTATTATACGCTCTATTGGAGCGCGAGGGCTGCCCATGGCGCATATCCTGTTGGCGGAAGACGATGAAAGTCTGCGCAAATTCCTGGCGCAGGCGCTGGTTCGAGCAGGTCACGAAGTCACCGATTTCGGGGACGGCAGCGACGCGTTCGAGTGCCTCAAGGGCTTCCGCTTCGACCTCTTGGTCACCGACATCGTCATGCCGGGCATGGACGGCATCGAACTCGCCAAGCGCGCCGCCGAGCTCGACCGGGCGTTGAAGATCATGTTCATCACCGGGTTTGCCGCCGTCGCTCTTCATCCGGCCGCCAATGCCCCGAAACAGGCCAAGGTGCTGTCCAAGCCCTTCCATCTGCGCGAGATCGTCGCCGAAGTCGATCGGATGATCGCCGCCTGACGGGCGCATGGACGCCGCCTGACCATCGCGCTTGCTACGTCTCAGAATTATTTCGCAATACGGCGGCGCCGCCACATTGACGCCTGCACGCGGCCGGAATTGCGGGCTCCCATGCAAACCGCCGCACGCAGATGCGGTTCGATTTGGGAGAAAACGAACAATGCTCATGCCCAGACACAACGTTATGAGCGGACCGGGAATGTCGTCGCGCCGCATCGGCATCATCGGCGGCGTCGCGATGCTGCATGTACTGATCGTCTATGCGCTGATCAACGGCATGGCGGCCCGCATCATGCAAAATGTGCACAAAGACATCGTCATGACGTTCCAGCCGCAGACGCCCGAACATCCGACGCCGCCGCCGCCCGAGCCGCCTCTGGCACGGCCGACGGCCGACAAGACACCAACCATCGTGCCACCGGATATTCCGACTGAGAATGACACTGGCACGCCGATCACAGTCCGGGTGGCTCCGCCGACAACGACCACGCCGTCCGATGCGAACGCGACCGGACTGACTGGTACACACACCACGCCGCCCTATCCGGACCTGGCGCGCAAGCTGGGTCAGCAGGGGACCGTCTTGTTGCAGATCGTGGTCTCGGCTCAGGGCAACGTCACCTCGGCGACCGTGGTTCAGTCGAGCGGCTATCCTGATCTCGACGCCGCAGCTGCCGCGTGGGTGCAGGCCCATTGGCGCTACAATCCGGCCGTCCAGGGCGGTGTGCCGGCGCCGAGCCAGACGCGCGCCGCAGTCAAGTTCGACATTCGTCGGGCCAGCCTTTGAGCTGACGCGGCGGGCCTTCTCCGGTGCCAGGCGCGCGGCCGGAGAAGGCCGGTGGTCCGGCTTGCCCCCTGACGGGCCCACGGCTATACGTGCCGCCCCGTCGTGGTTTCGGGCGCGTAGCTCAGCGGGAGAGCACTACCTTGACATGGTAGGGGTCACAGGTTCGATCCCTGTCGCGCCCACCAGCCATAAGTTATTGTTTTGGCTGGATAAAAATATTCCGTACACAGAGAAAATAAGCCCCGGTATTGGGCTCTTGTGGGGCTATATTTTGTCTCTGGGGTCGTCTCAGGGGCAGCTGAGCATCCACGGTTCGAGCAATTCGCCCATTTGTCTCCGGCTCGGCCAAACCGTTTCCAAGAATAGGTGACGCGGAGTCGAGGAGACTCGGTTCGCATTCGGCGGAGACTGGTTCGATCCTCGGGTCGTTTAGGACGTGGGAGACTCGGTTCGACCCAGACTGACTGGTGGGTTGAGCGCGGAGCCATCGAAGAGCGCAGCGCGATGGCC
>DATEZM010000356.1:0-5232 GCA_035255625.1 Rhizomicrobium sp.
TTCCTCATCCTGTTTGTCGTGCTGGGCGCTGCCGCCGGGATTCGCGGCGTGATGCGCGCAGCAGGTGAGATCAACGCCGAGATTGCGGGGCACGGCCCTGTGTCCTCGGCCCGGGAAGACGAGGAGAACTAGCCCCGTGGCGATGCAACCCATGGAGCAATTCACGGTCAAGCCGATCATGATGGAGCATCCGCTCTTTCATATCGGCCACTATCCGATCTATTTCACCAACCAGTCGCTGTTGATGATCGTGGTGGTGCTTGCGGCCTCTCTGTTCCTCACCTTCTCGATGTCCCGCCGCCTCATGGTGCCGTCGCGCGCGCAGTCGATGGCCGAACTATCCTACGAATTCGTCGCCAACATGATCAACTCGGCGACCGGCGAAGATGGGCTGAAATTCTTCCCGTTCGTCTTCTCGATCTTTTTTTTCGTGCTGTTCTGCAACTTTTTCGGCATGATTCCGGGATCGTTCACGGTCACAAGCCAGATCGCCGTCACCTTCGCGCTGGCTGCCCTCGTCATCCTGATCGTGATCGTCACCGGCTTCGCCACGCATGGCATCGGCTTCCTGAAGCTCTTCGTGCCGCACGCGCCCTGGTATCTGCTGATCCTTCTCGTGCCTATCGAGTTGATCTCGTTCTGCACCAGGCCCATCAGCCTCTCGGTGCGTCTTTTCGCCAACATGCTGGCCGGCCACACGATGCTGGCGGTGTTCGGCGGTTTCGTCGTGCTCCTGGGCGGAGGCGCTATCTGGCTGAAGCCGTTGGCACTGGCGCCGATGGCGCTGATCGTCGCCATCATGCTCCTCGAACTGCTGGTCGCTTTCCTGCAAGCCTATGTGTTCGCGATCCTGACCTGCATCTATCTCAACGAAGCCCTCCATCTCCACGACCATCATTGACCAGAAGGAATTGAGACCATGGACGTCGCAGCAGCGAAAATGATCGGCGCGGGCCTTGCCTGCATCGCCCTTGTCGGCGCCGGCATCGGCATCGGCAACGTGTTCGGCAGCTATCTGTCCGGCGCGCTGCGCAATCCGGGCGCGGCAGCCACACAGACGACCAATCTGCTGCTCGGCTTCGCGCTTTGCGAAGCGACCGGCCTGTTCGGTCTCGTCATCGCGCTCATCATTCTCTTCACGTAAACACGGCGATGGCGTCCGGCACTACAGCGACGACGGAAGTACCGCACAAGCTGGAAGGCACAGGCTTTCCGCCGTTCAAGGTGGAAACCTTTCCGAGCCAGATTTTCTGGCTGGTGGTTACCTTCGCGTTCCTGTTCGTTGTGCTGTGGCGCGTCGCCGGTCCGCGCATCGCCGGCACCATCGCGACGCGCAGAGGACGCATCTCTGACGACCTAGCTGTAGCGCAGAATAACCGCACCGACGCGGAGGCCGCCGACGCTGCCTATCGCACGGCGTTGGCCGGCGCGCGTGCTCGCGCCCAGTCACTGGCCGATGCCAACCGCAAGGCCACCAACGAAACGCTCGAGCGCGACCGAAGCGTAGCGGCTACCCAGGCGCATAACGACATCGCCAAAGCCGAAGCCCGCATCGCCGCAGCACGCGACGCTGCAAAGACACATGTCGTCAAGGCGGCGGAGGATGCGGCGATCGAGATCGTCGCGCACCTGACCGGTGATCGCGTGTCGCCGGACGACGCTGCGGTCGCGGTGCGCGCCGCGACCAAAGGCTAAGCCATGGAGCTTCTCAGCAATCCTGAACTGTGGGTCGGCGTCGGTTTCGTTGTCGTGATCGGCATCCTGCTCCGCGTCGGCGTTCCCAAGATGGTCGCCGGTCTGCTCGATGCCCGTGCCGCCGGCATCAAGGCGGAGCTCGATGAGGCGCGCCGCCTGCGCGAGGAGGCCGAAGGTTTGCTCGCGAACCTCAAGGCCAAGGCCGCCGGCGCCGACCGCGAGGCGCAGGCCATCGTCGACGAAGCGAAAGGGGAAGCCGAGCGCTTTGCCGCCGACGCGCGCGCCGCGCTGACGCAACAGATCGCCCGCCGCGCCCAAGTCGCGCAGGACAAGATCGCCCAGGCCGAAACGACCGCCATGGCAGAAATCCGCGCCCTGGCCGCCGATGCCGCAGCAGCCGCGGCCGAGAAACTCATCGCCGCCCGCCTCGACGAAAAGCGCGCCGCGGCCCTGATCGAAGACGGCATCAAGTCGCTCAGCGCGAAGCTGAACTAACCTTCGAAGCTAGTGATGATCGTGCCGCTCGATCCAGAGCCGCGCCTCGACCACCTGCGCGTTTGTAAAGACGCGAGTCGGGCCATGGAAGAACGGCGCCAGAAACTGCACCGCGTGGCGCATCGCAGTGTCGTCGGTGATGATGGCGATGCGGCCGAAATCTTTCCACTGGCCCATGCCGAGCATTCCCTGCTCCGCGAGTTCGACGCTCGATACCGGTTTGGCGCCGCGCGCATATTTTGCGAGAATGCGAACGTCATGCTTTTCCGCAAGCCGGTCGCGCTCCGCCATCGGCATCGAATTGCGCTTGCCGCCCGTCTTTGGCGCATCGTGCCACACCGCGGCGAACACATCGGCCGGATAGCCGGAAAGCAATTCCATCATCGGGTTCTCCTTTCTGTGGAAAGGTTCCCGGGACGGGAATGGTTCCGCTCTACAGAGTTTTGTCGGACTCGAAGTAGAAGTGATAGTGGCTCCGGCATCCGGGATTGAACCCCGCACCACAGCCCGGACAAACATTCGCGCAATCAAGATAGGCCCGCACACTCATTTCGAGGCCGCAGACGCCGCACACCACAGCCGGCATATTCCATTCCGCCCGCGGCCAGACCTCGGCCGCGTGCCCCGCCAGCGCATCGTGGCAATCCTTGCAGGCGTAGTAGACGCCGCAGCACTTCATCTTGATCGCGACGACATCGAGCGCCGAACGCCAATGGGCGCAGCGCGTCTCGGCGTCGACGTCGAGACCGCGAACCAGAGGCCGGTTCACGCCGTTTCCGGCTGCACCACGCGGATATGCAGTTCGCGCAGCTGTTTGGGCAGCACCTCGGTCGGCGCGCTCATCAGGAGATCCTGGCCCTGCTGGTTCATCGGGAACATCGTGACCTCACGGATATTCTCCTCGCCCGCAAGCAGCATCACGACGCGCTCCAGGCCTACCGCGCAGCCGCCGTGCGGCGGTGCGCCGTGGCGGAACGCGTTCAGCATGCCGCCGAACTTGGCTTCGGTGAAATCGCGGCCGTGGCCGGCGATCTCGAACGCCTTCAGCATCACCTCGGGATCGCGGTTGCGCACCGCGCCCGACAGCATTTCATAACCGTTGCAGACGATGTCGTACTGGAACACCTTGATGCCGAGTATTTCCTCGCGGTCGTCGGCATTCAGGCTCGCGTCTGCCTTCAGCGCCATGAACTTCTCGCGATCGTATTGCGGCAGTGAGAATGGGTTGTGGCCGAAGTCGATGCGTTTTTCGTCCTCGTTCCACTCATACATCGGCATGTCGACGATCCAGCAGAACTTGAAGACGTTCTCCTCGATCAGCTTCAGCTCCGTGCCGATCCGCGTGCGCGCCAGGCCCGCGAGCTTCGCGGCGCGATCGTTCTTCACGTCGGCCGAGAAGAACAGCGCATCTCCGGCCTTGACGCCAGACCGCACGATCAATTCCGCCTGAGCCACCTCCGGAATAAACTTAGCAATTGGCCCCTTGCCGATGATCTTGCCGCCATCCTCCTCGAAGATCACATAACCGAGACCTGCGGCGCCTTCCGAGCGTGCCCAGTCGTTCAGTTTGTCGAAGAACGAGCGCGACTGCGCGGCGGCACCGGGTGCCGGAATGGCCCGCACGGCCTTGCCCTTGAAGGCCTTGAACGCCACATCCTCGCGCGCGAACACGTCTGACACGTCGCAGATGACGATCGGATTGCGCAGATCCGGCTTGTCGGTCCCGTATTTCAGCGCCGCGTCCTCATAGGTGATGTGCGGCACATCCGGATCGACCTTACGGCCTTCCGCGAATTCCTCGAACGTGCCGAGCAGCACCGGCTGGATGGCGTCAAACACATCCTGCTGCGTGACGAAGCTCATCTCCATGTCGAGCTGGTAGAATTCTCCCGGCGAGCGGTCGGCGCGCCCGTCTTCGTCGCGGAAACAGGGTGCGATCTGGAAATAGCGGTCGAAGCCCGCGACCATGATGAGCTGCTTGAACTGCTGCGGCGCCTGCGGCAACGCGTAGAAATGCCCGGGATAACGCCGGCTCGGCACCAGAAAGTCGCGCGCGCCTTCCGGCGATGACGCGGTCAGGATCGGCGTCTGAAATTCCGTGAAGCCCTTCTCGATCATCCGCATGCGGATCGACTGGATGATTTTCGAGCGCAACACGATGTTCTTGTGCAGCCGCTCGCGCCTGAGATCGAGAAACCGGTATTTGAGCCGCGTTTCTTCCGGATAATTCAAATCGCTGAACACCGGCAGCGGCAGCTCCGGGGCGGTTGCCTGAATCTCGACCGCCTCGATCCTAATCTCGACCTCGCCGGTCGGAAGGTCGGAATTGACCGTCTCCGCGGTGCGCGCCACCACCCTTCCAGTCAGCGTCAGCACCCACTCCGAGCGTGCCCGGTCGCACTCGGCGAAGGCCGCCGCGTCCGGCTCAATCACGCACTGCGTGATGCCGTAATGGTCACGCAAATCGATGAACATGAGCCCGCCATGGTCGCGCCGCCGATTGACCCAACCCGACAGCCGGACGGTGTGTCCGACATCGCTCTTGCGAAGCTGACCGCAAGTGTGGGTGCGATAGGCATGCATGGCGAAAAACCTTTGAAACGCTGGGTGTTTGACTGGGTTCGCACCCGGGGTCAAGGCTTGTAGCGGCATAGTGAAACTGTCGCAAACGATGGACTAAGCTGCTGCCAGCCAAGGGATTCCCGCCATGTTCACGCGCCCCATCGCCGTCGCAGCCATACTCGCCGTTGCTCTCGCGTTGCCGTCCGCCGGCGCGGCAAGGCCATCGAAGCATCGCACGGCGCCCACTGCTCCTCCGGTCGCGACCGCGATGCCAGCCAAGCCGCGCAATGTCGTGATCTTCATCGCGGACGGCCTGCGCTATGACAGCGTCAATCCCGACGTCGCGCCGACCTTCGCGCGCATCCGCAGGGAAGGCGTCGACTTCGTCAACAGCCACGCGATGTACCCGACGGTGACGACGGCCAATGCCTCCGCGATCGCGACCGGCCACTATCTGGGCGACACTGGCGACTACGGCAA